>JAYRLO010000013.1:0-20018 GCA_041905215.1 Aeromonadaceae bacterium | reverse complement strand
TTGCCAGCCATAGGCCACGGCCGTTGTGCCTTAACCACTAATAATCTTCAACCCTTGCTATGCTTTTATTAACCAGTAACTTTCGAGCGGATCTCTTATGGCTATACCGGTTCATGGCGATTCGACAGTCATCTGGATTGATAACATCTGCGTCTCGATACTAAATGGCGCATTCAACGAAGCCGGGATCGAGCGCTGGCTTTCGCAGGTGCAGCAGAGTTGGCAACTCCAGGGGCAGCCCTCTCATTGGGCTAGCGTGCTGGATATGTTCAACTGGCAGGGGCGAACACCGGAATGCGAACCGCTGATGCGAGAAGGGGTGGCTTGGTCCAAAACCCACGGTCTGCAGTTCCGGATATTGTTGATGGAGCGGGGTACCGCTAATGTATTTTTCAAGCTTACCCAGACGGCCAATCCGGTCATGCCAGCTGGCAGTGACTTTGCCGTCTGCGCAAGTTATGAAGAGGCTATCGAACGACTGCACCAACGTGATTTCACGCTTTCTCTGCAGCAACTTCAGGCGCTAGGAAGTGTAAAGCCGACTGAGCCTATCTAAAGTATCGCGTCATATTTAAGCGAAATGTGATCGCCCACCGGGTGCGACCAGGTTTCACTAGAGACTATCGTTGGCGCCGGTTAGCCTGATGATCTTGCCATCATCGGAGAGCACCATGCATCTGGATCGCCACCTGCTTAAACAGGCTGAACAACAGGGGTTGTTGCAGTCAGAACAAATCGAACCGCTCTGGCAATTTCTACAGCAGGCTGACGCCGATCGCCCCGGTTTTCGCGCCAGCCATCTGCTCTACTACTTCGGTGGCTTGCTGGCCATTGGCGCCATGACGCTGTTTATGACCCTGGGTTGGGAGCAGTTTGGCGGCGGTGGTCTGGTGGTCATCTGCCTCATCTATGCCGTTGCGGGGCTCGCGGTCACCGAGAATCTGCTCGGGCGCCAGTTGCCGATCCCGGCCGGGATCTGTGCCACCTTCGTGCTGGCCCTGACGCCCTTGCTGGTCTACGGCGTGCAACAAGTGTGCGGTCAGTGGAGCGGCGAGATGGAGTATCGCGACTATCACCGCTACATCGACTGGCGCTGGATCATGATGGAGTTGGCGACACTGGCGGCGGGTGCCGTCTTGCTGTGGCGCTATCGCTTGCCGTTTTTAGTTATGCCGATTGCCATCACCCTCTGGTACATGAGCATGGACTTGACCCCCTTCCTGTTCGGCCAGGAGGATTATGACTGGCTGCTGCGCAAGTGGGTCTCTGTGTATAGCGGTCTGCTGATCATGCTGCTGGGTTTCTGGGTGGATATCCGCACCCGCCATACCCGGGATTACGCCTTCTGGCTCTACCTTTTCGGTCTGATGGCCTTCTGGGGCGGGCTCTCCAGCATGAGCTCCGACAGCGAGTGGAACAAGTTTATCTATCTGTGCATCAATCTGGGATTACTGCTGCTGGGGGCCATACTGGCACGCCGCACCTTTGCGGTCTTTGCCGCCTTCGGCATCTGCGCTTACATCGGCCATCTGGCCTATGACGTGTTCGAAGAGAGCCTGCTGTTCCCGTTTGTGATGACTCTGGCTGGTTTTTCCATCATCTATCTGGGCATTCTCTGGCAACGCCATGAGCAGGCTCTGACCCGGCGTTTGCGCGCGCTCTTGCCTCAGGCGCTGCGGGAGTTGATCGAGCATAGGGCCAGCTAGCTGGCTTGCTCCAGGTTCAATAAAAACTGTTTGATGGTGAGCCCGCCGGCATAGCCGGTGAGGCTGCCGTCCCGTCCGATGACCCGGTGACAGGGCACGATAATCGCCAATGGATTGCGCCCGTTGGCCACGCCTACCGCTCGTACCGCTTTGGGATTGCCAATGGCATCCGCAATATCGGCATAGCTGCGGGTCTGGCCATAAGGGATTTGGGTTAGTGCCTGCCACACCTGCTGCTGGAACTCGGTACCCCGGGCTGCCAGTGGTAACTCGAATGTTCGCAAGCGGCCCGCAAAGTAGGCGCTAAATTGCTCGGCATAGGGGGCCAGCGCCGCCTCATCGAGCTGCCAAATCTCATCTATCTGCACCGGGTTCGGACTGTGGCAAAAATCCACATGACACAGCCCCTGCTCGTTGATCACCAAGAGCAGGGGGCCGCAGGGGGTGGGGAGCCGGGTGTAACGCTGCATATCATTCTCCTGCTAACTTACTGCTCTTGATGATGTTACTTCGACAAGGTAGCACACGCTGACACGCCGTGAACCCATCCATGGGGGCTCCGCTGCGCCATCCCTGTCGCAGAGGGTCAGCTTAGTGCTACCTAAGCCGCTGTGGTGAGCGAGTTGCTATTCGGAACAGCGAATTAGCACAGGGGCCACCGCAGTGGCCCATCGTCATATCCGTATTGCCTGTCCGTTAAGCGGTTCGGGAGCGATAACCTCGCGAACTTTAGCGATCCACTCCGGGATTAGCCCAGATAGCGCTGCTCCAGATGGCGGCGGAAATGGGCGGCATTCAAGGATTCACCGGTGGCGGACTGGACCAGGGCATCGGTTCCCAGACTGCTGGCCGGATGCCAGATGTGGCGTTGCAGCCAGCCAAAGACCTGGGCCAGCCCGTCGGCACTGCCCAGCAGGGTGGAGAAGTCTCCCAGCTCCCGCTGCAGGGCGGCGGCAAATTGCGCGGCGTACATGGCGCCGAGCGTATAGCTGGGGAAGTAGCCGAAGCTGCCATCGGTCCAGTGGATATCCTGCATGCAGCCGTTGCGATCATTGCCCAGGGTGCTGAGCCCCAGATATTCGGTCATGCGCAGGTTCCACAGCTCGGGGATATCCTCTGCCTCGAGAGCTCCTTCAATCAGCTTCTGCTCTACTTCGTAGCGCAGCATGACGTGGGTTGGATAGGTGACTTCATCGGCATCGACCCGGATAAAGCCCGGCTCGACCCGGGTGTAGAGGCGGGCCAGATTGTCGCTGCTAAAGGCGGCTTGCGCGCCAAAGGTCTGGCCGACCAGCGGCGAGAGTCGGGCCATGAAGGCCGGATGGCGCGCCATCTGCATCTCGAAGAACAGACTCTGGCTCTCATGGATACCCATGGAGCGGGCCTGTCCGACCGGTAGCGCCAGTCGATCCAGCGGTAACCCCTGCTCATAACGGGCATGGCCGGTTTCGTGGATGATGCCCATCAGGCTCTGGGTGAAGTCGGCCTCATCGTAACGGGTGGTGATGCGCACATCGCTGGGCACGCCGCCGCAGAAGGGGTGGACGCTGACATCCTGACGGCCGCGATTGAAATCAAAGCCCAGCAACTGCATCACCTGCTTGCCCAGTTCGGCCTGCTGGGCAGTCGGGAAGGGGCCTTGCGGCTGGATCAGGGTTTCGCTCTTCTGGCGCTCGGCCACCTGTTGGATGAGGTTGGGCAACCAGCTCTTGAGATCGCCAAACAGGGTGTCGAGACGGGCGCTGTTCATTCCCGGCTCGTACAAGTCGAGCAGGCTGTCATAGGGGCGCAAGCCGGTGGCGGCGGCGCGGATCTGCGCCTCTTCCCGGGAGAGAGCCACGACCTCGCGGAAATTGCCGAGAAATCCCTGCCAGTCATTCTGTTTCCGCTGTTCGCGCCAGGCATGTTCACAACGGGAGCCGGCCAGGGATTTGGCCTGGACTAGAGCCTCGGGCAGCACGGTCGCCTGTTGCCACTGACGATGCATCTCGCCGAGACTGATCTGCTGGCTGGCGCTCAGCGACTCTTCGTCGGCAGCGGCAAACCAGTCGGCCATCTCGGGAGCGGTCAGCCGTTGATGCATCAGCACCGAGAGTTCGGCCAGGGCGGCGGCTCGCGCCTCATTGCCTCCTTCGGGCATCATGGTGGCGCGATCCCAACCACAAATGGCCCCCAGATGGGCGAAATGGTGCAGTTGAGTGAAGCGTTGTTCGAGTTTGGCGTAGCTCATGACGTGCAATTCCTGATCCTGTGCGTAAAGACTCTGATTTATTCGTGGGCGTCGGTGACAACCTGAACCTTGTACCCTTGCTGGCGCAGCAGATTGAGCACGCCATCCGGGCCATAGAGGTGCAGGGCGCCGACCACCAGAAACTGGTTCTTCTCCGGCATGGCCAGCAGTTTCGGGATCCAGTTGTGATTTCGTTCCTTGAGCAGACGGCGCTCCATCAACTCTTGCAGGGCGGGGCTGCCCTGCTCCTCACTCAACAGCCGTTGTAGTGCCGAGCCATCGCCATCGTGCCAGGCTTGCAGCAGCTTGGGCACCTCCTGCTGCAGAGTCCCTATCTGCTCGAGAGTCGATTGCAGGAAGTCATCCTCCAGATCGCCCATGCTGGCCAGATAGGCAAACTGCTCGGGAACCCGCTCCAGCCCGCGCACCGGCATCCCGGTGCGGGCCGCCAGGGTATTGAAGTGTTCGTCGACGCCGAGATCAGCCTGATAACCGGCACGAGCCAGAGCCTGCTGCATCAGGGTGATGGCGGCAACCCAGGGGCGCAGTGGGCTCAATGATGCCTCGGGTAGCCCATAGGCTTTCGCCTGCTTGAGCAGTGCCTGATACTGGCTGGCGCTCAGATGGTTGGCCAGACGATCGCCTGCGGGCAGTTGGCTCAGTTGGGCGATCTGCTGGTTGTCCAGATCGCTGATGGCGTGCAGATCGGCTTCGACAATCAGGATATCGGCTTGCTGCCAGGCATCTTCGATGGGGGCGGGAAGTGGATAAAAACTATCGAGGCCGACATGGATGGAGCCCAGAACCCAGAGGTTGTGGCCATCCTTGGTGGCGTGCCAGAAACCGGGTTCGGCCCATGCCATGACCGGAAGTAGCAGCAAGGAGCAGAGCCCGAGCTGCCAGCTTTTGCGAAAGTTGCCTTTTTTCATACCGATTGCCGCCTTATGATGCATCTCTTGCTGCAACGATGAGCCCAATGCGGGCTGTTCGTCATGATTCTTGTCCAAATGGAGATTGTTATGCCTCACTTACGCTTTCGTGGCATCGAGCGCGATCCGGTTGCGCGTTTGAGCGAGTCCCTGATCCAGAAACTCTCGGCCTTGACCGGGGCTCCTGCGGCCCATTTTACCATCGAGCGAGTGCCGACCGAATTCATTATCGCCGGGGAGACGGTGGCGGGCTATCCCTTCGTGGAGTTGATGTGGTTTGATCGCGGGCAAGAGGTGCAGGATGGTGCTGCCCGCCTGATCACCGAGGCGGTCAAGGCACAGTTGGGCTCTGATCAGGATGTGGCCGTGGTGGTGCTGCCCTTGACCCGCACCGCCTATTACGACAACGGCCAGCATTACGGTTAAGCATCGGTCGATGACAAGGGCCTGAGGGCTCCAATGCTTGTCAGTTAAGAGGTTCGGGAGAGATACCCTCTCTCGCCAACCCGCCGTCAACCCTTCCATGGGGGCTCGATGGCGGCATCCCTGCCGCCAACGGTTGGCTCAACAGGCTATCTCTCCCTCGCTAACTGGCTGGCGCGTGCCTCATATCTTGTGTTATTCGTCCACGAATGCGCCATCGGGGCTTCACCATCAACCGATGGCGAAGCCTCTGATTTCGAGCAACTCAGGCCGACTTGGCCACCAGGGCATCCAGCAACCGGGTCGGCAGCCAGCCGCGCAGCAGATTCATCCATTTGCTCGGTGTCGTCACCTGATAGCGGGGGCGGGCGTGTCGGGCGTTCAGGGCATGCAGCAGCGGCGGCATACAAGCCTCCGGCGGCAAGGTGAAGCGATTGCCGGGGACTACCTTTTCCAGGCGGCTCAAGGTCTGCTGATAAACCGAGGCATGACGGCTGTGTTCCAGATCGATGTGCTGGCGCAGGGCGGCCAGCGCGTTGGCGCGGAATCGGCTGGCGATGGGGCCGGGCTCTATCAGACTGATCTGCACGCCCGTGCCGCGCAGCTCCAGCCGCAGGGTATCGGTATAACCTTCGATGGCAAACTTGCTGGCGTTGTAGGCACCGCGGTATTTCATCGCCACGAGCCCAAGTACCGAGCTGTTCTGGATGATGCGCCCTTCATTGGCCGCCAGCATGGTTGGCAACAGCTGGCGGGTCAGTTCGTGCCAACCAAAAAAATTACTCTCGAACTGGGCGCGCAGCGCATCGGTCGGCAGATCTTCCAAGGCTCCGGGTTGACCGTAGGCTCCGTTATTGAACAACCCATACAGGCGGCCATCACAGAGTTGCAGCGTTTGTTGCACGGCGACGTGGATGGAAGCTGTATCTGCCAAATCCAGCTGAATGGCGGTCAGCCCCTCGGCTTGCAGGCGTGCAACATCGTCAGGATGTCGGGCTGAGGCGATGACACTGAAGCCTTCTTGTTGCAGACGCTGGGCGGCGTGGTAACCGATGCCGCTGGAACAACCGGTGATGAGAACAAAACGAGGCACGATGGCTTCTCCATGACGAGGGGGAATCAGTATAGGCCGGGTCTAGGGCTGGAGAATACCGTCGACCCGGTAAATCAGTCGCGTAGCGTGAACGAGGGGAGCGACAGGTGGCGGAAGATGGCGGGGATGCGCACCGCCAGCACGCCTAGCATGCTGATCAGCATGGCTGGAATGTGTGCCAGCTCTAGGGCAACCGACGTGGTATAGAGGACTCCACCGAAGATGCAGGCGGTCGCGTAGATCTCTTTTTGCAGCACCATGGGAATTTCTCGGGCCAGTACATCGCGGATCAGACCCCCAGCGACGCCGGTGATGACCCCCATCACCACGGCAACCATGCCGGAAGTACCAAACAGCAGAGCTTTTTTCGCACCGATGACCACAAACAACGCTAGACCGAAGGCATCGGCAACCGGGAGAACATACCAGGGCAGACGACGAGGAACCCGTGCCAGCCACATGCCAAAGGCGGCGGTGGCTAGAATCACCCACAGGTAGGTGGTGTCCTGGATCCAGAAGATGGGACTGGCACCAATCAACAGATCGCGAATGGTACCACCACCAATGGCGGTGACGGCGGCCAGAACTATGACGCCGATGGCATCCATGCGCAGACGCCCGGCAACCAGCACCCCGGAAAAGGCAAACACAGCGGTGCCGAAAAGATCGAAACAGTAAACGAGCTGGTCTATCAATGACGAGTCCATGGAAGGTAAACCCATAACGGCCGAAATTGCGCAGATTGTACGGAGCGGATCCGGGTGCTGCTAGTGGTAGGCTGGATATTTCCTGCGGTCACCACGCCATCTGGTTGGTTTTTCGCCATGCACAGTTACCCGAATCATCTGGTCTTGGCTCGGAGAGAAAAAAGCCGCGCATAGTGCGCGGCTTTGGACTTTTAGGGCGCCTTTTTCAGATCTTGAATTGGCCGACCAGGGCGTGTTGTCGTTCGGCCAGGGAGCTGAGTTCAGCCGAGAGATTGGCCGAGCTGTCGGCACCTTGAATGATGCTGTGGCTGACCCCGCGGATGTTGTTGAGGTTGTGGCTGATTTCATTACTCACCTGGCTTTGTTCGTGAACCGCCTGCGCAATTTGCTCGTTCATCAGGTGAATGGTGTCGATGGCCGTATTGATGCGCTCGAGAACGGCTACCGAGGCGAGTGCCTGCTGTTGTGTCTCTTGCGCTTGTTGATGTCCACTGAGAATAGCTGAAACAACCTCCTGCGTTCCTTGTTGCAGTTGTTCGATGACGGTCTGGATCTCGCCGATTGACTCCTGGGTTCTATGGGCCAGATTGCGCACCTCGTCGGCGACGACGGCAAAACCGCGACCCTGCTCGCCGGCTCGAGCCGCTTCGATCGCCGCGTTGAGGGCCAGCAGGTTGGTCTGTTCGGCGATGGCGGTGATAACCGCGAGGATCTGATTGATGTTGGTGCTGTTGCTGGCCAGCGCATCGGCTTTGGGTTTGGTTTCGCTCATCTCATGCATCAGCCGCTGCATGGCGTCATCGGTCTGTGCCACGACTCTGAGCCCCTGTTGGGCCGCCTCTTCGGCTCCCTGGGTGGCGGTCAGGGCCTGTTGTGCACTCTCGGCAATCTCGGCCGCGGTGGCATGCATCTGGGTACAGGCGGTCGCGACCAAATCGATCTCCTGGGACTGCGCCTGCAGTATGGAACGGGTCTGCTGGGCGAGATCAGAGGCTTCAATCACGCCATGGCGGGTTCCTGCGGCCGTTTCCACGACTTCGCTGATGGTGCCGTGCAATCGTTCGAGGAATGCGTTGAAGCGGTGAGCAAGCAGACCGACTTCATCACGCTGTGATAGCTGTATCCGCTGGGTTAAGTCCCCCTCACCATGGGCGATCTCCTGCAGCCGGGTGGCGACCAGGCGGATCGGTTTAGAGATCCGATGGGCGGCTAAGGTGATGAGCAAGAGGGCGAGTAGCGTGAATGAGGTGCCCCAGAGTATTTGTTGTTGCAGGTGGTTGGAAAACTGCTGAGTGAGTTGCTCCTGCAGCTGCACAGTCGACGCCAGTATGGCTCCAGCTGGCATTCGAACCAGTAGATCCCAATGTTGGTTATTCTGTGCAAGCTGGATTGGCACTGCCAGCTCCAGAGTGTCCCCCTGCCAGCGATGTTGAACGACGCTTGATTGTAGCCATTCGATGATTCCACTTCGCTTGGCGAGTGGATCCTGGTCAATGCGATCCCCTTGCGCCAGACCACTGTCGCTTTGGGCGGCGATCAATCCGTGCTGACTGATGAGCTGGACGCTGCCTTGCCCATCATAGAGTTGTTTGTCCATCTGCCGGATCAGTTGCTGCAATGGGGCCAGATCGAGATCCATGCCGAGGATCCCTTGAATTTGTCCATCTTTTTGCAACGGTAAGACAATCGAGGTCATGGCCACGTTTTTGCCGTTGACGGCATCGATATAGGGATCCATCAGGCAGAGTTGTTTGCTGGTCAGGGCACAGGTGGCCCATTGGTTGGCGGGTATCCCATAGGCGTCCGGTGTGCTATCGGCCAACTCCTCCTCTTCGATGGCCTCGATCTGTGGTTGTCCCTGCTCATCGCGAGTCCAGTAAAAGGCTGGTCGCCCAGCAGCGTTGCTGCCAGTTTGCGAGACGTCGGTTCCTTTGAAGTCATTGTCAGCGGCATCGAGAGCGTTGGGTTTCATGACTACGAAGATCCCCATGCTCTCCTGACTCACGGTTAGGGCATCCCGCCCTTTATTCATGATGGTATTGCGCAACGAGCTGGAACTCAGAGCATTCTGCTCGGCATATTGCCCCAGGAAATGGAGATCCTGCCCCATCAACTCGGTACGAACAAAGGCCTCGTTCAGATAGCGTCGAATTGTGGCTGCCTCCGCCTCGGCGCGGGCCAGCAGTAGTTGCTCGGCAATTTTTCTGGCCTCCTGTCCTGTCTGCTCCAGCACCATCTCCTGGCTGCGCTGGGCCGAGAAAAATGAGAGCGCCGAAAGGAGTGTCATGGCGCAGAGCAGACAGCCTCCAGCCAGCATGGCAATCTTCAGTTGGATCGATTGAGTTTTCATGACCATTCCCGCATGGGTAAGCAAACCTACACATCCAGAATAGTTGAACTCGGCGATTAGTCGCCGTATGGGGCTGCTAGATGTGACAGGTTGTTAGCGCGCTTGATCGATGAGTTGGCATAACTCAGCGATGCCATCGAGGGTTCTGAGTGTCAGACGTTGCAGCCGATCGGGCTGGCTGATTTTCAGTTGTTTGTGTTTGACGGCTGGTAGCTGTGGCCAGCGCTGCCAAAGCTCCAGGCTGTGCTGATCCTGGGCACCGATGATGAGACTAGGGGCCTGCAGCACCACGGCCTCTTCGGTGACTTGGGGATAGGGGGTTGGGCTGGCCGCAAAACTATTGTCGCCACCACACAGCTCGATCGCCTCCTGGATCCAGCTCCCTCGCGCGACGGTAGTCAGGGGGGGATTCCAAAGTTGGTAGAACAGAGAAACTGGCTTTCGCTGTTGATAGCGCTGACGCAGACGGGCCAGCTCGTTTGTGGCAAATGCGGCTTGAGTGGCAGCCTCGCTCTCATGCCCGGTCTGTTGGCCCAGAATACGCAGATCCCGTGGCAGGTCGCCGAGCTGACGGGAGTGGATCGTCAGCACCGGAATACCAAGAGCGCGGAGCTGTTCAGCCATCAATTGCTGGTAGCCATCCCAGACCACCACGAGATCGGGTTGAATGGCCAGCAACTGTTCCAGATTGATGCTCTGGTAATTGGCAACGCGGGGCAGTTTTTTTACCGCGAGGGGCCAGTCGCTGGCGTCATCTATCGCTACGACTTGAGGCCCGGCGCCGATAGCAAACAATAACTCGGTAATGTGCGGTGTCAGGCTGACGATGCGTTGTGGTGAGGCCAGCGCATTGCAGCTGATCAGGCAAAGCGCCAGCAAGGTCGCAATTTTATGAAACATGGTGGGCATACACGGTTAACCCGGCAAAGCCGATCAACATCAGCAGGACTATGGCCATCAGTGTATTGAGCCGACTCCAGACACGCATCGGTGTTTCCAGGCTTGGTTCAGTAGTTCCACCGACTCGTGCATAGCGTATTTTTTGTTCAAGATAATAGCGAGGCCCACCAAGGCTGATGCCTAAACCTCCGGCCATGGCACTCAACAGGGCGCCACTGCCTGAGCTATGCCACTGCGGAGCCTGGTTAAATGCGGCTCGTAATGCAGCCCCTCCGCCGGGAAATGTACCCAGCAGCAGGCTGGCTAACCAGCCCGGAGCCCATACCAGTAGACGGTAGAGGCGACTGGTGCATTCGCCAAATAACAGGTTGCGAGGCAATTTGGGGCTGAATGCTTGCGCCATCAACTGTACCAGTCGGAACGCCAGCGCCCCCTCGATTCCAGTCAATAAAAACCAGAAGGCGACGCCAAACCACTGGCCTAGCCAGCGCAAAATCAGCATCTCGCTGGTGGCTTTACAGAGTCCCATCGGGCTCAGTTTGCGGGTGTCGCGGCGCGTCCAACGGGCCAGCTGCAAGCGTGCCATGCTGGTCTTGTCGGCCCGGATCAGTTGCTGCAGGGCTTGCAACTCAGATTTCAGCGGCCGCCATTCGAGCAACCAGAGCAGTAACAAGAGATCGAACAAGGTTTCGTAGAATGACAGGTTGCGTAGAGCCCAGTTGCCGAGCAGAGCCGGAAGCAATACCACCAGCGGTGTTAGCAGACCTGCCAACCATTGTTGCGTCGGTGGGCTGCCTTTGCGGTTCACCTTGTGACCCAATCGCTCCAGCATCGGAACGAGAGCCGAAGGGCGAACGCCCTGCGGCAAGGGGAGCAGCCACTCCAGAAACAGGGCAACAGCCAGCAGCGAGGCTGGCTGTTCCAGTAGTGAGACCAGTTGGGGAGAGAGCACGAATTACATCCGTTTGAGCATGGCGATCACCATGGCTGATGAGTTTTTGGCGGCAATCTCCAGATACTCATCAAAGGAGGTAGGAGACTCTTTACCTGCAATATCCGAGAGGGAACGGGTGACAACAAACGGTGTTCCGAATTGATGACAGACCTGGGCGATGGCGGCTCCTTCCATTTCTACGGCGGCCATGGAGGGGAAGTCATGCCGGGCTTTGGCAATTCGTACCGGATCGCACATGAATTGATCGCCGGTGCATATCAGCCCTTCCTTGCACTGAATCGAGTCCGGCAGCTCGCTGATAGCGGCACGAGCGATGTCCTTGAGTCGTTCATCGGCGGAGAAACCGGCGGGCAGACGGGGGACTTGGCCAATTTCGTAGCCGAAGCCGGTGACATCCACATCGTGATGACGCACTTCGCTGGAGATCACCACATCACCAATGTGCAGTTCAGGGTCAAATCCGCCAGCCGAGCCGGTATTGATGACACAGTCCGGGGCAAAACGATCAAGCAGCAGGGTGGTGGCGACAGCCGCGGCGACCTTACCAATACCGGAGCGGGTCAGTACCACGTTTTGCCCAGCCAGAGTTCCTCGATAGAACTCACAGCCAGCCAGACTCAGGGTTTCAACGTCGTTCATCTGGGCGCGTAACAGAGCGACTTCCTGCTCCATTGCGCCAATGATGCCAATTGTCATAGGACTCTCTTCTTCTGGTTGATCGTAAAATTGGGTGCATGATACCACCGAGATAAAAACAACCGCAGCATCGGTTAGTGAATTGGCCGTTTTCCTGGCGTTATAGCGGCGGAATCTGGTTTGTCCGGTTGCCGTCAAGAGTGGTGGCCATGGGTGATTGGCAGTCAGGATCCGTCAACCGATAGCAGCTGCTGCCTGGCTGGTTCGAGGAAGTGGTGTTCTAGTCACAAAATAGCGTTTCATTTTCTATCGGCAACTTGCCGCCATCATGGAGCCGATAGAGAACATTATTGATTTAAAATTAATCTATCTTTCGGGATATCAGCCTCTTCTGTCGCGATAAAACCGCACTCCTATCGTTTTTTCCGTTCGCTTTGCTTCTGCCGTTGATTGGCAAAATAGAGTAAAACTCTGAAATTCACCCATTGCTTGAGTGTTTATCATGTAAAAATCCGGTTAAAGCCCTGTAGTTTTGCTATTGCGGAGGAATATAGGCGATGATAAGTCGGTGCTCACAATTGAGCAAAATTGATACACGGTGCACTATTCTGGGTTTTTCTGGATAAGTCACTGTCTTTTAATGATTTTTTGCTGGCGAGGCCACTCTGTGTCCGACATCGAGTTGCCTTGAATTGGGGCGGAAATCACAGTATATTCGCCCGTTACAAGCCCTCAGAGTGACAGCCCAGCTGGTAGATACCAGCTTTTTTTCTCTGCGGATGGACCCGAGATAAATTGAGAGGATTCAAGCGTGATGGAATCGGCAGTACCCCAGCGCCAGGGTCTGTATGACCCTGCAAATGAACACGACGCCTGTGGTGTTGGTTTTGTTGCCCACATGAAGGGCCAGAAGAGCCACAGTATCGTTGAACAAGGATTGTTGATCCTGAAAAATCTGGATCACCGTGGTGCCGTGGGTGCTGACCCTTTGCAGGGGGATGGTGCCGGTATTCTGTTGCAGATCCCGGATCAACTTTACCGTGCCGAAATGGCCAAGCAGGGTGTGGAGCTGCCACCGGCTGGCGAATACGGCGTTGGCATGATTTTCCTGCCGAAAGAGGCCGCTTCTCGCCAGGCGAGCGAAGAAGAGATCGAGCGAGCTGTTCGAGCTGAGGGACAGGTTGTTCTCGGCTGGCGCGATGTGCCCGTGAATGCTGACTGTCCTATGTCACCTGTGGTCAAGGCTAAAGAGCCGGTGATCCGTCAGATCTTCGTCGGCCGTGGCAGTGATGTTCTGGTTACCGACGCGCTGGAACGTAAGCTTTACATCATCCGCAAACGTTGTTCTCACGCCATTCGTGCCCTGAAGCTCAAGCATTGCGGCGAATTCTACGTTCCCTCTTTCTCTGCTCGTACCGTCAACTACAAAGGGTTGTTGCTGGCTGACCAGGTTGGCCTTTATTACAACGATCTGGCCGATGAGCGTTGTGTCTCTGCTCTGGCTCTGGTTCACCAGCGGTTCTCGACCAACACATTCCCGACCTGGGATCTGGCTCATCCATTCCGCATGATTGCCCACAACGGCGAAATCAACACAGTCCGTGGCAACGTCAACTGGATGCGTGCTCGGGAAGGTGCCATCAGCTCTCCGGTTCTGGGCAACGACTTGAACAAGGTCTGGCCGCTGATCTATCCGGGCCAGTCTGACTCTGCTTCTTTTGACAACGCGCTGGAACTGCTGGTGATGGGCGGTTACTCGCTGGCTCATGCCGTGATGATGATGATTCCCGAGGCTTGGGAAAAGCACAACACCATGGGCGAAAAGCGTCGTGCCTTCTATGAATACCATGCGGCCATGATGGAGCCTTGGGATGGTCCTGCGGCGGTAGCCTTTACCGATGGCCGTCAGATTGGTGCCACGCTGGACCGTAACGGTCTGCGTCCGGCTCGTTATCTGGTGACCAAGGATGATCTGGTGGTCATGGCTTCCGAGTCTGGCGTTCTGCCGATCGAGGATTCCCGCATCGCTCAGAAGTGGCGTTTGCAGCCAGGCAAGATGTTCCTCATCGACATGGAACAGGGCCGCATCATCGACGACCAGGAGCTGAAAAACTCTCTGGCCAATGCCAAGCCTTATGCCGAGTGGATCGACAAGATCCGCATCAAGCTGGATGACATCGAGGGTGAAACGGCGCGAGTCGAACCCAATGCTGGCATTCTGGATCTGCAACAAGCATTCGGTTACACCCAGGAAGATATCAAGGTCATCATGACCCCGATGGCGGAAAATGGCGAAGAAGCCATTGGCTCCATGGGTAACGACTCGGCCTTGACCGTGCTCTCCAAGAAGGAGAAGCCACTTTATAACTATTTCCGTCAGCTGTTTGCCCAGGTAACCAACCCGCCGATCGACCCGATCCGCGAAGAGTTGGTCATGTCGCTGGTCTCCTTCATCGGGCCCAAGCCAAACCTGCTCAACAGCAGCGACATCAATCCGCCGATCCGTCTGGAAGTTGCGCAACCGGTTCTCTCTGCCAAGCAGATGGATAAGATCCGCAATATCGAGCAATTTACGGCCCATAAGTTCCGTTCTCATGAACTGGATATCACCTATCCGCTCTCTTGGGGCAAGGAAGGTATCGAGGCTCGTCTGGCTACCTTGGCTGCTGAAGCCGAAGACGCAGTCAAGAGCGGTGCCAATATTCTGATCCTCTCTGACCGTAAGGTGGCCAAGGAGCAACTGGCGATCCCGGCTCTGCTGGCAACCTCTGCCGTACATCAACGACTGGTCAAGCGTGGTCTGCGTACCAGCACTGGTCTGGTAGTCGAAACCGGTTCTGCTCGCGAAGTACACCACTTTGCCCTGCTGGGTGGTTATGGCGCTGAAGCTGTGCACCCCTGGCTGGCGGTTGAAACCCTGCGTGATATGGCACAGGGCGATGCCGAGAAGACTGACAAGTATGTCAAAAACTTCACCAAGGCTGTGGGCAAGGGCTTGTGTAAGGTGATGTCCAAGATGGGTATCTCCACCTACATGTCTTACACCGGCGCCCAGATCTTTGAAGCCATTGGTCTGCAGAAGGCTTTCGTCGAGAAGTACTTCACCGGTACGCCTTCCAACGTCGAGGGTATCGGTCTGTTTGATGTGGCCGAAGAGGCTATTCGTCTACACGATGCGGCCTTCTCTGCCGATCCTGTCCTGGCTGAAATGCTGGATGCGGGTGGCGAATATGCCTTCCGTACCCGTGGCGAAGAGCACATGTGGACTCCGGATGCCATTGCCAAGTTGCAGCATGCGACTCGTAGCGGCAAGTTCGAGAACTACAAGGAATACGCCCAGATCATCAATGACCAAAGCAAGCGTCATCTGACGCTGCGTGGTCAATTCGAGATCAAGAAGGCCGATACTCCGGTACCGATTGACGAAGTCGAGTCTGCCAAGGATATCGTCAAGCGTTTTGCCACTGGCGCCATGTCGCTGGGCTCTATCTCCACCGAGGCGCATACCACGCTGGCCGTAGCCATGAACCGTATCGGCGGTAAGTCCAATACCGGTGAAGGTGGTGAAGATGCCAACCGTTTCATCCCGGTCAGCCAACCGACTCTGCTGTCAGAGATCATCGGCAAGTCCCGTATCGAGCGTGACCTGCAACTGCAACCGGGTGACAGCCTGCGTTCTGCGATCAAGCAGGTCGCCTCTGGTCGCTTTGGGGTGACGGCCGAGTATCTGGTCAATGCCGACCAGATCCAGATCAAGATGGCGCAAGGCGCCAAGCCGGGTGAAGGTGGTCAGCTGCCGGGTCACAAGGTTTCCGAGTACATCGGCTTCCTGCGTCACTCAGTACCGGGTGTGGGCCTCATCTCCCCGCCGCCACACCATGATATCTACTCCATCGAAGATTTGGCTCAGCTGATCCACGATCTGAAGAATGCCAACTCCGCAGCGTCCATCTCTGTGAAGCTGGTTTCCGAGGTGGGCGTGGGTACAGTTGCCGCCGGTGTTTCCAAGGCTAAGGCCGATCACCTGGTCATTGCCGGTCATGACGGTGGTACCGGTGCATCACCGCAGTCTTCCATCAAGCATGCTGGCACAGCCTGGGAATTGGGTCTGGCTGAAACCCAGCAGACTCTGGTGCTGAACCAACTGCGTAGCCGTATCCGCGTTCAGGTCGACGGTCAGATGAAGACCGGCCGTGATGTGGTGATCGGTGCTCTGTTGGGTGCGGACGAATTTGGTTTTGCCACCGCACCTCTGGTGGTCGAAGGCTGTATCATGATGCGTAAGTGTCACTTGAATACTTGCCCGGTTGGTGTTGCTACTCAGGATCCGGAGCTGCGCAAGCGCTTCACTGGTCAGCCGGAGCATGTGGTGAACTACTTCTTCTTTGTTGCCGAAGAAGTACGTCAGATCATGGCCGAAATGGGTATCCGCAAGTTTGACGATCTGATTGGTCGCTCTGATCTGCTCGACAAGAAGGCTTGTGTGGAGCACTGGAAGGCGCAAGGTTTGGACTTCTCTAAGATCTTCTATCAGCCGGATGTTCCTGCATCAGTCGCTCGTCTGCATACCGAGACTCAAGATCATGCGCTGGAAAAGGCCCTGGATCAGAAGCTGGTCGAACTGGCCAAGCCGGCGTTGGATAATGGCACCAAGGTGAACATCGAAGTTGCGGTGAAGAACATCAACCGCACCGTCGGCACTATGCTCTCCGGCGAGGTGGCCAAGCGTTACGGTAATACTGGTCTGCCGGATGACACCATTCACGTTCGTCTGAACGGCACTGCCGGTCAGAGTTTTGGTGCCTTCTTGGCCCGTGGTGTGACGCTGGAGCTGGTGGGTGAGGGTAACGACTACGTGGCCAAGGGGCTCTCTGGTGGTCGCATCATCATCCGTCCGAGTGATGCCTTCACGCCGGAACCGTCCAACAACATCATCTGCGGCAACACCGTCATGTACGGTGCCACCGATGGTGAGTCCTACCTCAATGGTGTTGCTGGCGAGCGTTTCTGCGTGCGTAACTCCGGTGCGACTGCGGTCGTGGAAGGGGTAGGTGATCACGGTTGTGAATACATGACCGGTGGTACTGTGGTCGTTCTGGGGCAAACTGGCCGCAACTTTGCTGCCGGTATGTCTGGCGGTATTGCCTACGTGCTGGATGAGCAGAATGACTTTGTCGACCGCTGCAACCTGGCGCAAGTCGCCCTTGAAAAGGTGCTGCCAGCGGCCGAGCAGAGCATGGTCGAGCCTCGTCACCACGACACTGCCGATGAGATCTTGTTAAAAGATCTGCTCGAGAAGCATGCCGAGTACACGGGTAGCCCACGGGCTAAGGCCATCCTGGCCGATTGGGATAGCTACCGCGGCAAGTTCGTCAAAGTCTATCCGAATGAATATCGCCGTGCCCTGAAGGAACTGGCAGCGGCCAAGCAACAGCAGAAGGAGATTGCGTAATGGGTAAGCCAACCGGTTTTCTCGAATTCGAGCGTGTCAAAGAGACGTACGCCCCGGTTGCTGAACGCGTCAAACACTATGGCGAGTTCGTACCGACTCTGACCGTTGACGAAGCCAAGCAGCAGGGTGCTCGTTGTATGGATTGTGGCATCCCGTTTTGTAACAACGGCTGCCCAGTCAACAACGTCATTCCGGATTGGAATGATCTGGTCTATCGCGGCAACTGGGAGCAGGCCATTCGGGTTCTGCACTCAACCAACAACTTCCCCGAATTCACAGGCCGGATCTGTCCGGCCCCGTGTGAAGCGGCTTGTACTCTGGGTATCAATGCGGCTCCGGTCGGCATCAAGAGTATCGAACGTGCCATCATCGACCATGCTTGGGAAAATGGCCTCGTCAAGCCGCAACCGGCTGCCG
Organism: Aeromonadaceae bacterium; assembly: GCA_041905215.1. GTDB lineage: Bacteria > Pseudomonadota > Gammaproteobacteria > Enterobacterales > Aeromonadaceae > Pseudaeromonas. Next base: position 2,220 of record JAYRLO010000013.1, on the reverse strand, counting down.
TAAAAACCGGCAAGAAGGTCGCGGTGGTTGGTGGTGGGCCAGCTGGTCTTGCTGCCGCTCAACAACTGGCTCGTGTCGGCCATGAAGTGACCCTGTTCGAGAAGAACGATCGCGTCGGTGGTCTGCTGCGCTATGGCATTCCTGACTTCAAACTGGACAAGTCCATCATTGATCGTCGTGCCGCTCAGCTGGCAGCTGAAGGCGTGACCTTCAAGACCAAGACCCTGGTTTGCAGTGACAAAGATCTGCCGAAGGGCGTGGTCAATGACGCCGTGACCGTGGTGACTCCGGCTGAGCTGGATGCCCAGTTTGATGCGGTCATCCTGGCGGGTGGCTCTGAAACTCCGCGCGATCTGCCGGTTCCAGGGCGTGAGAATTCAGGCATTCACTTTGCACTGGAGTTCCTGATCCCGCAGAACAAAGAAGTGGCGGGCGATAACAAGAACCCGATCAACGCTGCTGGCAAGCATGTGGTGGTGATTGGTGGTGGCGATACCGGCTCTGACTGCGTGGGTACTTCCAACCGTCATGGTGCGGCTTCCATCACTCAATTGGAAGTGATGCCACAGCCACCGGAACAGGAAGACAAGGCACTGACCTGGCCTTACTGGCCGCTCAAGCTGCGTACCTCCTCCTCCCATGAAGAGGGCTGTGTGCGTGAGTTTGCCGTCTCTACCAAGGAGTTCATCGGTGAAAACGGCAAGCTGACTGGGCTGAAACTGGTCAAGGTCGAGTTTGTCGATGGTAAGCTGGTCGAGATCCCGGGCTCCGAGTTCGAACTGAAGGCTGACTTGGTATTCCTGGCCATGGGCTTTACCCAGCCGCTGGCCAAGGTGCTGGATAGCTTCGGTATCGAGAAGGATGGCCGAGGCAATGCCAAGGCTACTACCGAGGGTGTTGGTTGCTATGCGACATCCAAGGCGAAGGTATTTGCCGCCGGTGATATCCGTCGCGGTCAATCCCTGGTGGTCTGGGCCATTCGCGAAGGCCGTCAGTGCGCCCGCGAAGTGGATCAGTTCCTGATGGGGAACTCGCGCCTACCACGTTAAGTTGTTCGATATCGTTATAAAAAACCCCGCATCTGCGGGGTTTTTTTTGATCCGAAAACTACTCGGCATGTAGAAAATAGGAAATAACGGTTCTTCATTTCGCTCAACTTATCCTGATTCTACTCACCAACAATCGCCTGTCGCAGGAGACTTGGTTCCTGACTGATCAATCGATAAGGTGCCGCAATCATCACTAGTCATAGAGCCAGTTGGCGCGGCTTGTAGGGTGAAAGTTGTGGCAGTCTGTGTCGGTAGTGATAAAACATAATAGGCTGTTCCACCCTCCTTGGGGACAGTCGTATAGGGAAGAGAAACTCCGGTGGGAAATACATAGCTACCGCCGGCCGAATATTGACGCTCCATAAATTGAGCTAACTCCAATAATGCGGCTCTAGCATCACTGCGATGAGCCGATCTGACATGATTCATATAGGATGGGTAACCAATAGCAGAAAGAATTGCAATAACGGCTACGGCAATCATTAGTTCGATGAGTGAAAAACCTCTTTGGTTGTTTTCTCCACACATATTTCCTCCTAAAAACGCCTCCAGCTTATACGAAAGCCGGAGGCGGTGATTGTCGTTATTGCAGTTCACGCCAAGATTGACGACCCAATAGATCCCCACCACCCTGCTCTTCGACCGAGATTATTTCACCATTTGAACCGCTTGAGAATTTCAGTTCAACATCTGGATTTGTGGGGTTAGAAATAATCGTATCTTTACTCTTCAATTGATCAAATGACTGGCCTGAAACAGGAGCCTTCACGGTTTGCCCATTGATGGTTACAGTCATGAAATCATTGGAGTCGATCTTGCCATCGTTATTTACATCAAATACCGAGTAGCTAAGTCGTGCACCTGATACAGGCTCCTGCTCCATGAGCCACGACTTGCCACCAAATTCACACGGGTCGGCGGAGGGGATTATGGATGTATAGATCAGGCGACCATTGTTTATTTGCAGATCGCTGACAACTCGTTCACCTGTAAACCCTGTGCTATTGGGCGATGCCAATTTCATATACCACCCCTTCTTGGTCGAGTAATCTACAGCATTATTGCTGAGGATTCTTATGCCAAATTCAGGGTTGTCTGCCGATATTGCTTGTTCAAAAATAATACTCTGCATGATGAGACTGTTGATTGAAACCGTGCTGGCTTCACTATT
>JAYRLO010000293.1:0-3502 GCA_041905215.1 Aeromonadaceae bacterium | reverse complement strand
ATGTGCTAAGATTTGGCAGCTGATTTATTCTGAGTTCTGTTTTGTCTGCCCGCGGCAGACGTCATCACCGGGTATTTCCCGTATCTTTTGGCGAGCGGGATGTGAGTCACACGTCCCTATAGCCACTAGAGCCTAGGCTCTTATCGTGTAAGACGATGCATCGTCTTCGTCTCTTGAATGTTCTGACGCATTCATAATCTCCTCATCGGAGTCTCTTCGGTGTTCCATAAACCATCAGTGGGAGGATGGATGATTCAACTCGATTTTTACGGAACCTTGGTAGCGGCCTCTCTGGTTCTTCTCATGGGGCGCTCGCTGGTGAACCGCATCCCTTTTTTGCGGACCTACAACATTCCCAAACCTGTGGCTGGCGGCTTGCTGGTAGCGTTGCTTCAGTTAGCTATCTATCTGACCACGGGGCGCTCGATCCAGTTCGATCCCTCGCTACAGACGCCGTTGATGTTGGCATTTTTTGCCACCATAGGCCTGAATGCGGACTTTGCCAGTTTGCGCAAAGGGGGGCGGGCAGTGGCCCTGTTCCTGCTGGTGGTCACCGGCTTGCTGGTGATGCAAAACACGCTGGGGATGACGCTGGCATCTCTGCTTGGACTGGATCCGCGCATGGGGCTGCTGGCTGGGTCGATTACCTTGTCCGGAGGGCATGGCACGGGTGCGGCCTGGAGTGCGACCTTTGCTGAGAAATACGGGCTCCATTCTGCGGCCGAGCTGGCCATCGCCTGTGCGACCTTCGGCTTGATCCTGGGGGGGCTGATCGGTGGCCCAGTGGCTCGCAAATTGGTGAAACAAGTCGTCGTTCCTGGTGAGGCGCAAAATTCCCAAGGGGCACCTTTAGGGTTCGAACTACCGGAGCAAGAAAGGCCCATCACCGCATTTTCCATGATCGAGACCCTGGCCCTCATCTCGGTGAGTCTGATGGCTGGTACTCAACTTGGTGCTCTATTAAAAGGCAGTGCGTTTGAACTACCGACGTTTGTCTGTGTGCTGTTTGTGGGAGTCTTGCTGCGCAACATCTTGAGTCTGCTGCGTTGGCATGAAGTGGGTGAGCGCGAGGTTTCACTACTGGGGAACGTCAGTCTCTCGCTGTTTCTGGCGATAGCTCTGATGTCCTTGAAATTGTGGCAACTGGCCTCTCTGGCCTTGCCGATGATTGTGCTACTGGCTGCCCAGACACTGGCTATGGCCCTGTATGCCTATTTTGTGACATTCCGGGTGATGGGTCGCAACTATGATGCGGCCGTCCTGGCTGCGGGACATTGCGGTTTTGGCTTGGGAGCGACACCAACCGCGATTGCCAACATGCAGGCGATCACCCAGCGTTTTGGGCCATCCCATCTGTCGTTTCTGGTGGTGCCCATGGTTGGCGCCTTCTTCATCGATATCCTCAATGCCGTCATCATCAAGTTGTTTCTGGCGTTGCCGGGCTTGGGCTAACAGGATGCCGCTATGAAGCAAGGGAGCCATTGGCTCCCTTGTTTTTGGCTCTGTCTCAGTTACCTGTCGAGATACATCGACAAGGTGGCGCACGCTGACTCGCCGTGAACCCATCCATGGGGGCTCCGCCGCGCCGTCCCTGGCGCAGAGGGTCAGCTTAGCGCTACCTACGTCGCTGTGATGAGTCGGAACCGCTCGTTAGATGGATGGAGTCTGGACGAAAAGCAGACCGTTGGCGGCAGGGATGCCACCATCGAGGCTACTTAGGAAGTATTCACGACGAGTCTGCGCTCGTCCGGACTCCAGGCCAATATCCGGTGGAGCTATCAACGCATAACTGGGACTCAGCCTTGTTTTTGGGGGCGATTATCGGCAGAATGCAACCGGTTGCCAATGGCCATCTTTTGGTCGCATCTGATTTCGAGGTACTCATGTATAAACTGATCGCGTTGGATATGGATGGAACGCTGCTGCGTAACGATGGCTCTATTTCCGAGCGGACTCAGCAGGCGATCGCGGCTGCCAAGGCCATCGGCGTCAAGGTGGTGCTGGCCTCGGGGCGTCCCATTGCCGGAATGGCCAAATTCCTGCAGCAACTAGCGCTGACCGGTCATGAAGACTACGTGCTCAGTTATAACGGTTCTCTAGTGCAGAATGTTGGCAGCGGCGACGTGCTGGCCAGTCGTTTACTCACGGGTGCCGATGCCCGCTACCTGGCGACCATCAGCCAACAACTCGGCGTCAACATTCATGCCTTCTCAGAGCAGCAGGGATTGATTGCGCCACGCAACAGTCGCTATACCGAGCTGGAGCGCAGCCACAATGATCTAATTCTAACTGAGGTGGATTTTGCCTCGTTACCGGATGAGGAGCCGATCCTCAAGGTGATGATGGTGGATGAGCCCGAGATCCTGGCGCAGGCGGTATCCCGGCTTCCGGCTGAGGTCTATCAGAAGTATACCGTGGTGCAGAGCACCCCTTACTTCTTGGAGTTTCTCCACCCGCAGAGTAACAAGGGGAGTGGGGTTGCTGCATTGGCTGAACATCTGGCTCTACCGGCTGAATCCATCATCTGTGTCGGTGATGCAGGTAATGACGCGCACATGATTACGTATGCCGGATTGGGAGTAGCCATGGGCAATGCGACCGATGAGATCAAGGCGATGGCTGATTTCGTGACTCTCAGTAACGAAGATGATGGGGTCGCCCATGTTATTGAACGCTTTATCCTCTGAGCAAACTCAGTCAACGCAGCGCCATGAAGAAGGCCACCGTGAGGTGGCCTTTTTGGTTTTACTCTTTGATGACTTCGATGTCACTGAAACCAAAGCGTAAGAACTCATTATCCCGGTAATCTTTCACCGCGTTCTTGTCTCGGCTCAGTGCTGCTATCTGCTTTTCCATCGCCAGGTACTGCCGCAGGTCGACACCTTCGGCGGCTGCTATGGCTTCATAGATATCGTGGTACTTGTCATTGGCAAAGCTGATCAATCGCGGTTGACCGCGATAGTGGTATTTGATCTTAAGCGCCATAAAGGATCCGTATTATCTTGCACCGACTTATTCGGCGTCTTGCTCTTTCTTCTTCGGGATGCCCCAGGGTGACTTGGCTTCCCCGCTCTTAGCCGGGCGCGGCGCACTAGTGGCTTGATCGCGATGCTGAGTGCGAGCACGCTGATGATCTCGACCATGTTGGCGTTCGCCGGAGCGAGCTCTGTGCTCTTTGGGTTCCCCGCCCTGACGACGCAGCGCTTCTTGCTGTTGCATGGCGCGCTCTTGTTGCACCGGGTCGTGCTCGTTGCGGAATAGGCGTTCAGTGCCTTGTGTATGGTCACGGTAGGGGCGTGGGCCGCCTTGTGGACGGTCACCATAAGGGCGAGGTCCGCGTTCGCCTTGTGGGCGATTACCATCGCGGCGGAAGCTACGCTCGCCCTGCGGACGGTCGCCATCACGGCGGAAGCTGCGCTCGCCCTGCGGACGGTCACCATCACGGCGGAAGCTGCGCTCGCCTTGTGGTCGGTCACCATCGCGGCGTGGGCCGCGTTCGCCT
>JAYRLO010000292.1:0-3517 GCA_041905215.1 Aeromonadaceae bacterium | reverse complement strand
CATGGTTTAAACAGCCCAATTTGGCACCAACAACCAGGATCACCGGCAGATTTTCATGGCGCACCCAATCGGAGAGAAAATGCCCATGGCCGATTGGCAGACGCCATCCACCAGCACCTTCGATGAAGATCATGTCAGCACCCGTCTCTTTGAGACGACTCAAGCCACTGCTCAACACATCAAATTCGATAGGAACACCACACTCGTCAGACGCAATATGAGGGGCGATATGAGGTTCAAAGCAGTAGCCAACCAACTCCTCATACGCCAGGTGCAGCGAGGTGTTTTTTTGTAGCATCACCACATCCTGGTTGCACAATCCCTCTTCCATCAAATCACAGCCGGAGGCGACTGGTTTATAGGCCGCCGTCAGCAAACCTAGCTTGTTCGCCGCTCGTAGCAAGGCTACCGTCGAGACGGTTTTACCAACCTCGGTGTCCGTGCCTGTGATGAAAAAGGTTTTTGTCATCGTGTCAAAACTCCGTAGCAAACTTCATAACTGAGTGGCAACAACCCAGTGTAATCTCTTTGATATTCATATGCTTGTTCTAGTTCAAACAATCGGTTTCGTCCACCCAAACCAGTTGAACGCAGCCCAGTGACCTGATTGGCGCCTATTCCCTTGAGACTCGTCAGTAACTCACGCAGAGCCGGATAATGCAACACGTGGCGCTGACGTCGCCATGTTAAAACACGAAATCCCTGATCCTGACACAACTCAAGCAGCGCCGCCTCGCCAATAAATGGATTGACATGATCCAGTGTATCAACCAGCCGCCACGCTTGCCGCAGTTCACTCAAACTGCCATCGCTCAGTGTAGCCAGAGCCAGATGCCCCCCTGGACGGACCACGCGCCGGATCTCGGCCAAAGCATCTGGTAATGAGGCACACCATTGCAGTGCAAGTGTGGAAAAACAGAGATCACAGCTCGCCGATGCCAAGGGAAGCTGCTCTGCATCCCCGCAGATCAGCCGGGCCGAACTACCTTTAGCGGTGGCCGCGGCCAGCATACCAGTCGACAGATCGATACCAACCAACTCCTGAGATAAGGTTTGCAGCTTTTCTAAAAAAAAGCCGGTGCCACATCCCAAATCGAGAGCAACCTCATAATTATGTCCGGGCAACAGACTCAGCAGATGATCACCGATGATCTGCTGGATGCGGGCATGCCGATCATACTGTTCTGCTGCTTTGCCAAAGCGGGCAGCCAGATCCACCTTGTCGACATTCAAGGTCCAGTCAACCATGCAGTGTCTCCTGGCAGAGGGCCAACGCCCGTAGCAACTGGTCAATGTCGGCCATGGAATGGGCCGCCGTCAACGTCAGGCGCAGACGCGCCATACCATGTGGAACCGTTGGCGGCCGAATAGCCGAAACCCAGCAACCCTGCTCCTGCAATTGCTGTGCTACCTGCATCGCTTGAACGCTATCCCCGATCACCAGCGGCTGAATGGCTGTTTTTGATGGCAATAGAGTCAATCCAAGCTCGCTCGCCCCCTGGCGGAATTGACCAATCAACTGCTGCAGGTGTGCCCGCTCGGCATCGGCCTGCTGCACCCAACGCAATGCCGCCAAGGTGGCAACCGCCTGAGCCGCAGGCATGTGGGTGCTGTAGACATAATCGCGGGCATAGTTGGTCAGATAGACAACCAACTCCTGCGAGCCAGCCACAAAGGCACCTGCGGTGCCAAATGCCTTGCCGAAGGTGCCAACGACTATCGGCACCCGAGCATGAGATACACCCTGCGCAGCCAGGGTTCCACGCCCGCCTTCGCCGTGTACCCCAAAGCCATGGGCGTCATCGAGCATCAGCCAGTTACCGCTCTGTTCAGCCAGCGCCAGCAGCTCGGCGCAAGGCGCCTCGTCGCCATCCATGCTGAATACGCCCTCACTGATGATGAGCCCCCCCCCCGGCTGCAATTGAGTGGCCAGATGAGCCAGATCGTTGTGCCGGAAACGGTGCATCTTGGCCGAAACCATGGATCCAGCTTCCTGCAACGAGGCGTGGTTGAGTCGATCGTGCCACTGATGGTGGGAGGGTTTAAGCAGCGCCTTGAGAACCGCCTGATTGGCCGCAAAACCGGTGGAAAACAGCACCACGGCCTCGACACCCAGCCATTCGGCCAGCGCCTCCTCCAGCGCCTGATGTGCCCGGGTATATCCGGTCACCAGCGGCGAGGCCCCGGAGCCTGCGCCCCAGACATTCAGCCCCTGCTGCCAGGCTTGAACGATCTCGGGGCGGGCAGCCGCCCCCAGATAGTCATTGGATGAGAAGTTCAGATAGGAGCGCCCCTCGATCTGCATCCGAGGCCCCTGCCCCGACTGCATCGAACGGCGCTGACGCAATAACCCCTGCTCCTGTCGAACCTGTAGCTCATCCCGCAGAGCAAATGGAGAGGAATCAGACATCGCTGAGCGACACCTTGGCTGAAGAGCGCGGCTTGCTGGCATCAAAGAAGAGTTCATTCTCTTCTTGCTTTTCCATCACCGCCTCGCGGATTGCCTGCTCGTGCATCAAGTCAGGCTTTTGCGTCCGTTGCTCCGGACGGATCCCCAAACGGCGGAACAGCTGCATATCCCGACTTTCATCCGAGTTTGGCGTGGTCAGCAACTTGCAGCCGTAAAAAATGGAGTTGGCCCCGGCCATGAAGCACAGCGCCTGCATCTGATCGTTCATCTGCTCCCGCCCGGCCGACAGGCGCACATGAGAGCGCGGCATCAGGATCCGGGCCACGGCTATGATGCGGATAAAATCGAAGGGATCGACCTCGGCCTGATCCTCGAGCGGCGTCCCCTTCACCTTGACCAGCATGTTGATGGGAACACTCTCCGGTTGGGGCGACAGATTAGCCAGCTGCACCAGCAGGCCAGCCCTATCATTGGCGCTCTCACCCATGCCGATGATGCCACCCGAGCAGATCTTCATCCCGGCCTGACGAACATGGGCCAGGGTGTCCAGTCGATCCTGGTAGGTGCGCGTGGTGATGATGTCACCATAAAATTCCGGTGAGGTATCCAGGTTGTGGTTGTAGTAATCCAGCCCGGCATCGGCGAGTCGGCTGGCTTGCTCGGCGGTCAACATCCCCAGCGTCATGCAGGTTTCCATGCCCATGGACTTGACCTCTTGCACCATCTGCAACAGATAGGGCATGTCGCGCTCGCGAGGATTGCGCCAGGCGGCCCCCATGCAGAATCGAGAGGAGCCGTTCGCCTTCGCCTCACGGGCCCGCTCCAGTACCTTTTCAACCTCCAGTAGAGCCTCGGCTTCGAGCCCGGTCTGATAGCGGGCACTCTGCGGACAGTATTTGCAATCTTCAGGACAGGCTCCTGTCTTGATCGACAATAAGGTACTCACCTGCACCTCATTCGCATCGAAGTGCTGACGGTGTACAGACTGAGCTTGAAACAACAAGTCGTTGAATGGCAAAGCAAACAGAGCATTGACCTGTTCGACACTCCAAGTATGGCGAATCTGGGTTTCCATGGAAGACTCTCGAATATTGTGGCTATCGACTT
>JAYRLO010000291.1:0-3530 GCA_041905215.1 Aeromonadaceae bacterium | reverse complement strand
TGGAAAAATGGATGCGTGCCAGATGGCAACCTTGCCACAACGTCATGCCATATAGGCAGTCGGCTGGTAGCCAGAAGAGATCGCCTTGGCGCAGCACCAGATCTTCGCGGCCCAGGCGGAGCAACAAGCTACCGCTCAACACGGCGATCAGATGATCGCAGGGACGGCGATGGCGGCCCAACAGGCTCAAGCGATCCGCAGATAGAGTGTCAAAATGAACAGGATAAGACATGCAGGCCAACAGGCTGATAAATCGATGGCGCGGATTATACGCAAAAAAAGTGGCACAAGGCACAAACCCCACCATTTTCCCGCATTTTCGCGCGGGGGAGAGTGTGTTCACTCCGGGCTTTTTCCGGTATGCTGAGCAGCACTATTTTTACGCCTCCGTGATGCCGAGGCGCCAACACCGGGAACCTGACATGAAAGTAAGCCATCTGAGCGTTGTTACCCTCGACTATACCGTTTCTGACGAGTCCGGCGACGTGCTGGACAGCACCGAAGGCCATGAGCCGTTGGTTTACCTGCATGGGGCCGGCTTTTTGGTTCCGGGTCTGGAAAAGGCGCTGTATGACCGCTCCGTCGGTGACAGCTTCGAATTGAATGTGGATGCCGCCGAAGCCTATGGCGAATACGATGATGACCTGGTGCAAAGCGTTCCGGGCGAACTGTTCGACGGCATGGAAGTCGCGGAAGGCGATACCTTTGTTGCGGATACCGATGATGGCCACCGTCCGGTGACCGTAGTTGAAGTGAGCGAAGAGTTCGTCAAGGTTGATGCCAACCACCCGCTGGCTGGTGTAAACCTGCACTTCAAGGTCGCGGTACGTGATGTGCGTCCGGCGACAGCCGAAGAAATTGCCCACGGTCATGTGCATGGCCAGGATGATCACCACCATGAGGGTTGCTGTGGTGGCCATGGTCATTCTCATGACGACGAGCATGAGTGCTGCGGTGGTCATGGCCATGACCATGACCACGAAGATAAGGCCGAAGGCTGCTGCGGTGGCGGTGGTTGCGGTCGTCACTAAGCACTGCGCTCAATCTACAGAGGCCCTGCACTGCAGGGCCTTTTCGTTTCATGTCACCAGCTTGTGGTAGCATGCTCACCTGAATGACCAGCCTGGAGCTGAACTATGGCCTATCAGTGGATCCTGTTTGATCTGGATGACACCCTGTTCGACTTTCCTGCCGCCGAGGCACTGCGTGCTGCCTTTGCCCACTATTCCGTGACTCTGACGGCCGAAATGCTGGCCGATTATCAGGCGCTCAATCGGGCGTTATGGGAACAATACAATGCAGGATTGATCGATGTGCAGACTCTCAAGCAGGCTCGCTTTCGTGACTTGGCTCCGCAGCTGGGAGTCGCTCCGCTCGAGTTGAATCAACGCTTCATGCAGGCAATTCTCGAGCGAAGCCAACCCTTGGGCGGAGTTCAGCAGACGCTCCAGCAGCTGCAGGGGCGTGTGAAGATGGGGATCATCACCAATGGCTTTGCCGATATCCAGCATGCCCGTTTGCGGCAGAGCGGTCTGGCCGAGTGCTTCGACTTCATGCTGGTCTCTGAGGAGTTGGGGGTCAACAAGCCCGATCCGCGGATCTTCAATGCCGCCTTGGCTCGCATGCCGCAAATCGAGGCGGGCGATGTATTGATGGTCGGTGATAACCCGCAGACTGATGTGGCCGGTGCGGCTGGCGTTGGCATGGAGACCTGCTGGTTCAACTCCCATCGGCAAGATCTGTTGGTGCAGGCGACTCATGCGATTGATCACTTTGCCGAATTGCTGGCGTTGCCGCGCGTGCAGGCTCTGCTGACCGCGTGAGAAAGTGCGGGCGCTCAAGGCTAAAACAAGGCGCCCGTGATGATTACCCTCGCAACTCTTGAGCCTCCAGCTCCTGCGTCTCCAGCGTGAGATGAGCCAGAGTCGGGAGCTGTTGCAACCGGGCGCGAAGTCGATCGAGAGTCGCGGCATCGACTCGCGGCAGCCCGACGATGGCGGCATGGCGGTTTTCTCCGATGCGCCATACGTGCAGATCCTGCAACTCAATGGCCTGCTCGGCGACTATGGCCCGGATCTGGCGACTAACCTCACCATCACTCTCGCCATCGATCAGGATGCGCGTCGTTTCGCCCAGCAGACCCTTGGCCCAGTAGAGGATCACCGCGCCCCCCACTAATCCCATGACCGGATCCAGCCAGGCGGCACCCCACAACATACCGCCACCCAGCGCGAAGATGGCCAGCACCGAGGTTGCGGCATCGGTCAGCACATGGATATACGCGGCCTTCTTATTTAAATCATGGTGTGCGGTCTGAGATGGTCTGGATTCATGATGCTGACCGTGGTCGTGGTCGTGGTCGTGGTCGTGGTCGTGGTCGTGGTCATGATCATGATGACCATGGTGGTGTCCGTGGCCATGAGTATGACCCGCTTCACCCAGCAGCCAGGCACTCAGTAGATTGACCACCAGGCCGATAACGGCAACCACCATGGACTCGCCGTAGTTGATGGTGCCAGGGTTGAATAACCGCACCGAGGATTCCCAGAGCATGGAGGCGGCAACGGCGGCCAGGATCAGTGCACTGGTATAAGCCCCCAGGATCTCGATTTTCCAGGTGCCGAAGGCAAACCGATGATCGCCGGCAAATCGGCGGGAGAGAGCATAGGCCAGCAATGAGATGCCGAGCGCGAGTGCGTGGGTGCTCATATGCCAGCCATCAGCCAGCAGAGCCATGGAGTGGAAGCGCCAACCGGCGAGGATCTCCACCACCATCATGACGACGGTCAGGGCGACGACCCAGGCAATGCGACGTTCGCTGCCGTGACTCGGGCGCTGGAAAGCATGGGGCTGTCCACAGGTCAGCGTGGAATTATGTGTAGCCGGGGTTGCAGGAGGTGTGAATGTGGACATGGCGTCCTCTGTTTGTCATAGTCTAATTTCAATATACCCCCCCCTAGTATATTGAGGCAATCAGATTGTCGGGATAATAGAGAAAACTAAGCGGCAGGAATCACTATGAGCCACACGCAAAAAGAGAAGAAGGCCTTACTCAACCGGGTGCGTCGTCTTCGTGGTCAATTGGATGGCCTGGAGCGATCGCTGGCCGAGGAGCAGGGTTGCTACGAGGTGCTGCAGCAGATCGCCGCGGTGCGCGGTGCTGTGAATGGCCTGATGGGGCAGGTCTTGGAGGGGCATATCCGTGAGCATATGCAACCTCTGGCCGAGGATGGCGAACCCGAAGCGACGGAAGGGCTCATCAAGGTGCTGCGCTCCTACCTCAAGTAGCGGTTGGTGGACGCAGCCTGATGAATTTGACGTGACTTGAATGATCTCTGTCTGGCGACGCAGAAGCTGCTTGGGTGGTATTCCCTCATGGGTTGCTATAATTCGCTATTAAATGCCGATCTATCGCTATAAGTTGGCTTTATAGTTGGAATGCTCGCAAAAAATGACATTTATGTGCTAAGATTTGGCAGCTGATTTATTCTGAGTTCTGTTTTGTCTGCCCGCGGCAGACGTCATCACCG
>JAYRLO010000012.1:0-20770 GCA_041905215.1 Aeromonadaceae bacterium | reverse complement strand
GATGATGGCACCCTGAATACCGGTAGTATCGGCTTCAAATTCAATCTGCCCATCTACAGTGGCGGTGCCGTCGATTCACGAGTCAAACAGGCACAGTTCAACTATGTTTCCGCCAGCGAAGCACTGGAGAAGAACTATCGCAGCATCCAGGCCGATCTGTACCGTAGTTACAATGACGTCAATGGTGCCATTGGTTCGGTGCGGGCCTATCAACAGTCGGTCATTTCAGCCCAGAGTGCGCTGACCGCCACGCGGGCCGGTTATGAGGTCGGTACCCGCACCGTCGTCGACCTGCTTGACGCCACCACCAAGCTCTACTCCGCCAAGCAACAGCTCTCATCGGCTCGCTACGGCTACATCCTCAAATTGCTACAGCTCAAACAAATTGCCGGTAACCTGCAAGAGCAAGACCTGATTGACGTCAATAATGGCTTGCGCAAGGGCTAACGAAGCAAAGCAAGATGCCGCAAGGCTGATGCTGGTCCGTTAAATGGTTTGGCAGAGACATTCTGCCCTGCCAGCTCACCGTAAACCCTTCCATCGGGGCTCGTTGGCGGCATCTTTGCCGCCAACGGTTGGCTCCAAAGACTATACCTCCCTCGCTAACCGACTGGCATTGGCGCCACAAGACCCCCTTTACACGAATTAACCAGAATCTGTTGCCTGTTTTTCGCACTTTCGACATCGATCGCGTTTCGCACGGTTGCAAGCGGTTAACATCCACGTCATCAACATGTTAACTACGTTCGTACGTAATCGATTGGTGCTGATGTAAGGAGGCACACATGAGTTTGTGGGATAAAGCCAAACAGCTATTGGGGCAGAGCCCGCAGAGTGGCACTCTGAATACGGTCAGTGAACAAGACCATGCCAATGCGATCATCAAAGAGCGTCCAGATCTCTGTGCCAGTCTGACCGCCGAGCCCGTGGAACAAACCGTTACCCGCGATAACGGTCGCGATATCATCTTTCTCGGCTGGCAAATCTGCAATGTGGAAGAGCGTCATGTGAAAGACGGTCGACGTCTGGCGTATCTCAAGCTCTACCAGACCCGCACCAACAAATATGTCTGTCAGCGTATGACCCTGATCGATGATGAAGAGAAGAGCTACCAGGCCATCACTGTCGAGGATCTGGATGGTGTGAAGCGTTTCTTCGGTGAAGGCAGTCTGGCGCTGGCGCTGTATATCATGCTGGATCGTCACTTTCCGGTATCCCAGAGCGCCTGAACAAACACCAGTAACCGGTCAAAGGGCGCCTGGGCAACCAGGCGTCTTTTTTTATGCATGCAAATCAGGCGAATAAAAAGGCTCTGTCCCAGTTACCTGTTGAGAATCGCTGCTACATCGACAAGGTGGCGCACGCTGACTCGCCGTGAACCCATCCATGGGGGCTCCGCCGCGCCATCCCTGGCGCAGAGGGTCTGCTTAGCGCTACCTAAGTCGCTGTAATGCGTAGGAACAACTCGGCAGATGGATGGAGTCTGGACGAAAAGCAGACCGTTGGCGGCAGGGATGCCGCCATCGAGGCTACAAGGAAGTATTCACGACGTGTCTGCGTTCGTCCGGACTCCAGGCCAACATCAAATGAACCTATCAACGCATTACTGGGACATAGCCATAAAAAACCCCGACGGATCGGGGCTTTTGGTTGGGGTCAAGAAGAGAACTCGCGGTTCCCGACTCATGGTACGGTGACCGGTTAAGACTCACGCTCCAGTATGGTTCTGATGATGCCGCTGGTTGAGCAACCATCCTCGAAGTTGAGGACCAGCACCTGACCACCATTGGCGGTCACCTCTTCGTAGCCGGCAATCTCGTGCGGTTGATAGTCCCCGCCTTTGACCAACAGATCCGGCAACACCTCGGCAATAACCCGGCGAGGCGTATCCTCACTGAACGGCACAACCCAATCCACGGCCCCCAGACCAGCCAGGACTGCCATGCGACGGTCAACCGGATTGACCGGGCGGCCAGGCCCTTTGAGACGAGAGACCGAGGCATCGTCATTGACGGCCACGATCAAGCGGTCACCGAGTTTGCGCGCATTTTGCAGATAGGAGACATGTCCGGCGTGCAAAATATCGAAGCAACCGTTGGTCATCACCACACGTTCACCACGACGACGAGCCGCATCGACCGCAAACTTCAGCTGTTGTTCGGTCACGACGCCGAAGCCGGATTCATTGTCCCCATAGACGGCATTCGCCAATTCAATCGGACTGACGGTTGAGGTGCCCAGCTTGCCAACCACGATACCTGCGGCCGTGTTGGCCAGAGCACAGGACTCATCCAGCGACTTACCGGCTGCCAGCGAGGTAGCCAGAGTGCCGATGACGGTATCCCCAGCCCCCGTCACGTCAAACACCTCATGGGCCTGTGCGGGCAGATGCAGTTCATCCTGATTGGCGCGCAGCAGCGTCATCCCGTGTTCGGAACGAGTGACCAGCAGCGCGTCGAGCTCGAAACGAGCAATCAGCTCCAGACCCTTCTTCACCAGATCCTGTTCATCCCGCACCTTACCGACCACGGCCTCAAATTCGGACATGTTCGGCGTCAGCAGAGTGGCTCCGCGATATTTATCGAAATCTGTGCCCTTGGGATCGACCAGCACCGGCACCTTGGCCGCGCGGGCCAAGGCGATCATCTGACGTACCGACTCCAGTGCTCCCTTGCCATAATCGGAGAGGATGACGACATCGACATCAGGCAACAAGGCGCGCATCTTGGCCAGTAGCGGCTCGGGATCCACCGCATGGAATCCCTCTTCAAAGTCCAGGCGCAACAGCTGCTGGTTGCGACTGAGGATCCGCAGTTTGGTGATGGTCGGAAAATTCGCAACCGCAACGAAATCACTCTTCACGCCGACCGAGGTCAGCTTATCACTCAGCGCTGCCGCTGCTTCGTCCTGCCCCGTCAACCCCAGCAGCAGAGAACCAGCCCCCAACGCCGCCACGTTCAGCGCTACGTTGGCCGCGCCACCGGGCCGCTCTTCGTTGTGCTCAACCTTGACCACGGGCACAGGGGCTTCAGGTGAAATGCGCCCCGTAGGACCGGACCAGTAACGGTCCAGCATGACATCGCCCACCACCAACACTCGGGCTTTTTCAAAATCAGGCAGCGTGATTTTCATAACTCAAGTCTCTCACAGACAAAATCCCGGCGCAGTCTACCACAGGGCGCAGAGCGATTCGCCTGATGCAAGGCAAATCTGCTAAGATGCGGAGCGTTTTTACCGTCATGGAGTATCTCGATGCCTTCCGCTCGCTTGAGTCTGTCGATGTTACATCCCCGCTACTGGCTGCTGTGGTGCGGCCTGGGGCTGCTCTGGTTATTGGTGCAATTACCCCATGCATGGCAAATGGCCATCGGCCGCCGTTTAGGGCGCATCGCCATGCGACTGCTGCAACGGCGTGTCCAGATTGCGCGTCGCAATCTCCAGCTGGCCCTCCCCGAAGTGGATGCTGCCGAACGGGAACGTCTGCTGATCGCCAACTTCGAAAATGTCGGTTGCGCCGTATTTGAAACCGGCATGGCTTGGTTCTGGTCCGATCGCCGCATGCGGCGCTGGATGCAGATCGAGGGCGAAGAGCATGTCCGCCACGCCGTGGCCGGAGGCTCCGGCATGTTGCTGCTCTCCTGCCATTTCATGACGCTGGAGCTCAATGCCCGCATGTTCGGTCTGCTGCAGCCCGGGGTCGGCGTCTATCGGCCAAATGATAATCCGGTGCTCGAATATGCCCAGGTGCGAGGACGGACCCGCTCCAACAAGTACCTGCTCGATCGCGGAGACATCAAGGGGATGATCAAGGCCCTGCGCAAAGGCGAGGCACTCTGGTATGCCCCGGACCATGACTACGGTCGTCACGCCAGCGTCTTCGTCCCCTTCTTCGCCGTGGAGCAGAGCGCCACCATTACCGGAACCGCCACCCTGGCGCGGGTCAAGAATACCGTGGTGCTGCCCTGCTACACCCTTCGTCTGCCACAAGGCGGCTACCGTCTGGTCATCGAAGCGCCACTAGCCGATTTCCCCAGTGGCGATGATCACCTCGATGCCAGCCGCAGCAATCGGGTCATCGAGGCAGCGGTGCGCCAAGCCCCCGAGCAGTACATGTGGCTGCACCGACGCTTCAAAACCCGACCCAACAAGGACGATCCCTCCTTGTATTCCGTCTGACTCGCCATCGTGGTGTGAAACCCAGCCACAGAAAAGCACTGCCAGCACCGTCATAGTAGCCAGTTTGCGAGGGGAGACAGCCGTTTGAGCCAACCGTTGGCGGCAGGGATGCCGCCATCGAGCCCCCATGGAAGGGTTTACGGCGAGTTGGCGAGAAAGGATGTCTCGCCCGAACCCATCAACTGGCACGCATTGCTGCCTACGCAGTGCTTTTTCATCGCCAAACCCGTGATTCTCGGCCCCTCTAGCCGAGCAATTTTTGCCAGAGGGCTGTGACCCAACCCCGCTCCGGCAACAGCTCATCCGCCGAGACGATCCGACTGCGCCCCGAGAGGGTACAGCGATGGGCCACGTCGCGAATTGCCAGATAAGCCCGTTTGAGATGGGCCGCCTCTTCGTCACTCAACAGTTGCTGCTCGGCACAGGTGTCGAAGATGCGGACATTATCGCTCCAATGGGTCAACTCGACCGGGTGGGCCTCGGCGTGGGCCAGGACCAGGAACTGGGCGATGAACTCGATATCGGTCATACCACCAATCCCCTGCTTCAGATCGTACTCCTCCGCAGTACCCCGCAGCAGGTGGCTGCGCATCTTGTCGCGCATGTCGGCAACCTGCTGGCGCAACTCGCCCAACTCGCGATGACGGCAGAGCACACGCTGACGGATCTGATTGAACTCGCCAACTATGGTCGGTTCGCCAACGACCGCTCGAGCCCGTACCAGCGCCTGATGCTCCCAGGTCCAGGCCTCGTGTTCGAGATAGTGCTCATAGGCATGTAACGAAGAGACCAGCAACCCGGCATCACCGGCCGGACGCAACCGCATGTCGACCTCATAGAGGATCCCGGATGGCGTGCGCGTACTGAACAGATGCAGGATGCGCTGAGCCAAGCGGACATAGAACTGACGAACATCGATGGCCCGCTCGCCATCCGTCATGCCGTTCGGATCACCACCATGCAGGAAGACCAGATCCAGATCCGATCCATATCCGAGCTCAATGCCTCCCAACTTGCCATACGCCACCACGCAGAACTCACGGGAACCGCTCAACCGCGCCTCGGGAGGCAGACCATAACGCACGATCAACTGGTTCCAGGCCTGGCTGACCACCTCCTCCAGGATGGCCTCAGCCAGCCAGGTCAGGTGGTCACTGACCTTCATCAGCGGCAGGGCCCCGACGATGTCGGCAGCACTGATACGCAGCAGCTGGATCTGCTTGAACTGCCGCAACGCCTCCATCTGCTGTTCGACATCCTCCTCCGGCACCCGCATTAGATACTGACGCAACTCGTCGCGGTACTGATCCAGCGGTGTCGGGTGATAGAGCTGCTGCGGATCCAGCAACTCATCCAGCAGAATGGGGAAACGGGCGAGCTGGCTGGCCACCACACCACTGGCATCGCACAGGGTCAGCAACTGATTCAACACCCCCTGATTTTCCACCAGCAGTTGCAGATAGGCCGAGCGGGTGATGATCTGGATCAGCAGGCCGCGAACCCGTTCAAAGAGCACAGCAGGCTGCTGTTTCTGACTGACGGCCAGCAACAGGTGCGGCATCAACCGATTCAAGGCTTCTCGCCCCTGGGGCCCTATGGTTCTGCGCTGACATGCCTCGCGGAACTCCACCAGCTGATGCGCCAACGCCTCGGCATCCTGCGGACAAACTGGCTGCAGCAGGGGAACCGCCTCCTCCAGGGATAATTGGGTTTGCCACAAGTCGTGCCAAATCTGTGGCACATCGTCCTGCTCCGTCTCATCGGCACCGATCACGGCGACGAATTCACGCCGCACCACGGCCATCACCTCGTTCAGATGGGTGTAGAAACTCGCCCAGTCGGCAAACCCAAGCGCAGTGATGAGTCGCAGACGATCCCGTTCACTTTCCGGCAAGGTCTGGGTCTGCTGATCGCCAATCTCCTGCAATATGTTCTCGACCCGGCGCAAGAAACGATAGGAGCCGAGCAGAGCCTCGACACTCGCCGGGGCCAGATCGCCACTACGCCCCAACTCGGTCAGTACATCCGGCAGGTGACGGATCTGCAGAGCCCGCTCACGCCCCCCGCGGATCAACTGATAGACCTGGGCGATGAACTCCACCTCCCGAATGCCACCAGCCCCCAGCTTGATGTTGTCTTTGAGACCCTTGCGCCGCACCTCGGCCTCAATCATCCCCTTCATCTTGCGCAGGGCGTCAATGGCTCCAAAATCGATGTAGCGTCGATAGACGAAGGGCCGCAACATCTGCTGCAACTCGTCGCCAGCCGCACTCTGCGGCCCCAGCACCCGGGCCTTGACCATCGCATAGCGCTCCCAGCTACGGCCATGGTGCTGATAATAATCTTCCAGCGCGGTGAAACTGACCGCCAGCGGCCCGGCATCACCAAATGGCCGCAGGCGCATGTCGACACGGAACACCTGACCATCGGTCGTGGTCTGATGCAGCGCATTGATCAGCTGCTGCCCCAGGCGGATGAAGAAGGTCTGGTTATCCAGCGCCCGTCGCCCCCCCTGCGTCTGGCCATTCTCGGGAAAGCTGAAGATCAGATCGATGTCGGAGGAGAAGTTGAGCTCGCCCCCGCCCAGCTTGCCCATGCCCAACACGACCAGAGGTTGTGCCACGCCCTCGGCATTGACCGGCGTCCCCTGCTCGCGGCAGGCTCGTGCGTAGAGCCAGGCCAGAGCCTGTGAAATCAACACATCGGCCAGAGTCGACAGATGAATGAAACTCTCCTCGACCTCCGCCAGACCGGATAACTCACGCCAGGCGATGACCATCATCTGCCGACGACGGAAACGCCGCAGCACCCGCTTGAGCGACTCCTCATCGGCCACAGCACTCACCATGGTTTCCAGGGTTGATGCATAGTCAGGATGGCGAATCGCCTGGTTTAACTCGCCGGATTGCAGTAGCTCGAGCAACAGCTCCGGCGAATGGATGGCCGATTCGGCGATGAAATCGGAGAGAGCGAACAGAGGCATGATCTGCGGCTGAAAAGCCTCGAGAGCCGACAGTTGATCCCCATTCAGACGTGGCAGCAGCCGGGCCCAGTGGCGTTCGGCCTGCTCCTGGAGTAAGGCAGGTAATGCGGACATGGAGAGTTCTGACATGAAGAGTCCTTGCATGACGAGGCGCCAAAGGGCGCAGAGGGCTTCAATCTAGCATCGGAAGCCGACGGCGACAGCTCTGGCGCGGGAAAAGAGGGATCCGGATCGCCTGAACGGCGATCCGTAAAAAGAGATCACGTGGAACTCAAGACTGCGGATCGTCCTCGTCGGCATCCTCACTGTCACCCAGCCAATAGGGCTCCATATCCCGGGCCTGTAGCCGAGCCTGATCCAGTTCGATGAGACGAGGCTCTATCTTGCTGGTGAGCCATTCACCAAGCTCCAGATGTGCCGCCGTTGGTAATGTGGCCGCCATGCCATCGAGTACCTCGAAGTGTTCGAGATCCTCCATCCGCCGCAATATATTCAGCCAGGGCAGCCGGAATCCCTGCTGCTGCTCCTCATCAAACAGGGTGGCGAAACTGACCCCCACCAGCAGGTTGCGTCGAAGTTTACCCACCAGAATCAGGTAGGCGGAGTAATCCAGTTGCGGAGCCGTCATGTCGTCCTGGTGCAACTCCCGCCAGCTCTGATCCAGCATGGCTTGCGCATAGCGCCGCAATGGCTGACCGGCCAACGCCGAGTAGCCCGAACCGGCCTGCCGCACGGCAAACAACCAGTGATTGAGCGCCAGCATCAAGGCGGCGTAACGGGGCGAGTGGCAGATCTGCCGGATCCCGGTCAATGGCGGCAGACGTTGTTGCTGCTGATGGAGGGCATCGAGCAGCAGATCGTGGCACCGCAATGTTCGCAGATAGTGACCGCGTTCGTCCGTCAGACGCTCCAGCGCTAGAGCCTCATCCAGCCAGGACAACTCCCCCTCCAACCAGCTCAACTCGGCTTGCCAGTGTCGTGCCGGCAAATCCAGCATGAGATCGGCAAAGATCTGCTGGGCCTGTTGCAGCAGGAATACACCATTGCGCAACTGGGTCAGGGCCGGCAGGCTCGGTTGCTCGATGAACAACTGTTCATGATATTGCCAGTGGGTCAGCGCATAACCGAACACCGCCAACAAGCCATCGGCGACACTCATGGCATCATCGACTGGCACAAAACCCATCCGCTGTACCTCAGGCTCAGGGGTCAAACCAGCCAGTCGATACCCCCGTTGCGCCTTCGAGATACCGCTCAACCGTAAACCACCAATGCTGAGCAACTCGCGAGCCAGCGTAAACAGGCTTTCCGTCTGGCCGGAGATCAACTCCAGCTCCAGCTCGCACAGAGGCTCCTGCCGTCCCGCCGCCTCGATACTGCCCTGATCAAACGCCAGCTCCACCTCGCTGCCATCGGTCAACTTCAGACGCCAGGCCTGGCGGCGAAAATCGGTGCGAAACTGCGGATGCAGCCCATTCTGCAAGCCACCGATGTCGACGCCTTGTGGCCAAATTTCGCTCGGGAATGCTGCCAGCACGGGCCACTCGCCCTCCAGCGGCAGGTTGTATTCTGGGCGTTGATGCAGACCACCGACAGACTGTCCCGCACATTTGATGGTCTGCTCGTGGTGACCATCCTGAGTGCGAACGCGCAGGCCACACTGCCAACCACGTAACGCGCGATCATCGGTATCAAAATAGGTGTTGGCCAACTGTCGATCGCTCGTCGCCAGCACATGGTAGGCGGCAAGCCGTTGGGTCAGCTCAGCCGAGAGATCGCGATCCGCCAGAAATTTCAGTTCTACTTCAGTGGTCATCAAACAAGTCCGCTCAAGAGGGGGTACAGGCTATCCATCACAGGATCCGCTGGTTTAACCGCTATATTTAACATGAAATTCCGTGTTATTTCCGCCCCCAGGTTCGGTTAGGATGCGCGCCTGCGGCACAAGAATGCACACAAATTCACCAACATAGGTATCGTTATGCCAGTTAATACCATATTGGGGCTATTTGCCAAGTCTCCGCTCAAGCCCATGCAAAAGCACATCGACAAGGTGCACGACTGCTGCAGTCAGCTACTCCCCTTCTTTCGCGCCATCGAGGCCGGAGACTGGAACACGGCCGAACAGCATCAGATAGCGATTGCCCAGTTGGAGCGAGAAGCCGATCAACTCAAGCGAGGCATTCGTCTGCGGCTCCCCAGTGGTCTGTTCATGCCACTGGCCCGCACCGATCTGCTGGAGTTATTGAGCCAGCAGGACAAGATAGCCAACCGGGCCAAGGATATTGCCGGGCTCATGTTCGGCCGCAAGCTGGCCATCCCGGCAGGACTGGGCGATGACTTCCAGGCTTATATCAGCCGCTGTCTCGATGCCACCGCCTTGGCCACCCAGGCCATCGGTGAACTGGATGACTTGCTGGAAACCGGCTTTCGAGGCCGGGAGCTGGAGCTGGTCGAGCAGATGGTCCAGCAGCTTGATGAGATCGAAGATGATACCGATCGTCTGCAGGTACAATTGCGGCAGAAACTCTATGCGCGTGAGGCACAAATGAACCCGATCGACGCCATGTTCCTCTACAAGGTACTGGATCATATCGGCGATTTGGCCGATCAGGCCGATCGTGTCGGCACCCGCCTTGAACTCATGCTCGCCCGTAGCTAACTCTACCGAGAACTATCGATGGATATTATTTCCCAATATGGCACCCAGTTGGTGCTGATTGCCGCCGCCTTTGGTTTCCTGATGGCTTGGGGTATCGGTGCCAATGACGTCGCCAACGCCATGGGCTCTTCGGTCGGAACCAAGTCACTGACCATACGCCAGGCGATCATCATCGCCATGATCTTCGAATTTGCCGGAGCCTATCTGGCCGGCGGTGAAGTTACCGCCACCATCAAGGATGGCATCATCGACAGCCTGGCTTTCACGGCGCACCCCGAGCTACTGGTACTGGGGATGATAGCCGCCCTGCTGGCCGCCGGGCTCTGGCTGGTGCTGGCCTCGCACTACGGCTGGCCGGTATCCACCACCCATTCCATCATAGGCGCCATCGTCGGATTTACCCTGGTCAGCGTGGGGCCTGAGGCCGTGCAGTGGGGCAAGTTCGCGGGCATTGTCGGCTCCTGGATCATCACCCCGGCACTCTCGGGCTTGTTGGCCTACCTGCTGTTTATCAGCGTGCAGCATTTCATCTTCAACACCGAAAATCCGCTGCAAAATGCCAAACGGGTTGGCCCCTTCTACATCTTCCTGACGGCGCTGGTGATCGGCGTGGTCACCCTGCAAAAGGGGCTCAAACACGTCGGTCTGCACCTGGATACCCAGCAGAGCCTGCTGATCTCGACGCTGACAGCCCTCCTGGCGGGCGTGGTTGGCTGGTTCTTCATCCGCCGCATGAACTTCAACCCGCAAGCCGATGTGCGAATGCACTACACCAATGTGGAGAAGGTATTCGGCATTCTGATGGTAGTTACCGCCTGCGCCATGGCCTTTGCCCACGGCTCCAACGATGTGGCCAACGCCATAGGCCCGCTCTCCGCCGTGGCCTCCACGGTCAGTAACGCCGGGCAGATCGTGGCCAAGAGTCACATCGACTGGTGGGTTCTGCCCCTGGGGGCCGTCGGTATCGTTCTGGGTCTGGCAATCATGGGGAAGAAGGTGATGGCCACCGTCGGTACCGGCATCACCCACCTCACCCCGAGTCGCGGCTTTGCCGCGCAACTGGCTACCGCCAGTACCGTGGTGATCGCCTCAGGAACCGGGCTGCCCATCTCGACCACCCAGACGCTGGTCGGCGCCATCATGGGGGTGGGTCTGGCCCGCGGCATCGCCGCCATCAACCTTGGCGTGGTGCGCAATATCGTCATCTCCTGGGTCATCACACTGCCGGCCGGAGCCCTGCTGGCCATCGTCATCTTCTGGGCCTTGCAGTGGCTATTCCTCTAACCCGTCACTGATGTCGGGCAAGGGGCGACAGCTGCAGCCCCTTGCCGCTCCGGTTCAAAAGCCATTCGGTGTTGCAATATGCTGGATAGAGCAAATAGCCAGACAGCAGGGGTTGTCGGCAACAGCCGTGCCGCTTATGCTGCAGCCTCAGCCCTCAAATGGATACTTAGTGTGAAAGCGACTCCGATTGCCCTGCTACTCGCCATCAGCGTACCCTTCTGCGGCGCCCATGCCGAATCGGCCACAGCATTGAGTGCCGACACATCGGTCACGGCTCCCGCTTCGGCAGCCACGACAACCTCGGAGTCGAAGACTCTCAGCGATCGCTATGTCTCCGATGATATCTACACCTTCCTGCACGGCGGCCCAGGCAAACAATACCGGATCCTCGGCAGCGTCAAGGCAGGGACCAAGGTGCAATTCATCGAGCTGGATGCCAGCGGCAAGTATGCCCAGATCATCGACAGTAAGGGGCGCACCGCCTGGATCGCCAGTGAGTCACTGCAGAGCGCCCCCAGTTTCCGCAGCCAGGTGGTCGAGCTGCAAGCGCAGAAACAGCAACTCCAGCATCAACTGGACAACATTGACTCGGAGCAGGCGCGAGAACTCAAGCTCAAACGCGAACAGGTCGCGCAGCTCTCGGCTCAGAGTCAGCAGCAACAACAGCGGCTGGATGAACAGAACGAAGAGCTGCAGAGCCTGCGACAAGAAAACAGCAAGCTACAGCAATCGCTCGGCACCAAGGAGCAGGACGAGCAGTATCGCTGGTGGCGAGAAGGGGGCACCATTGCGGGTGTCGGCCTGCTGCTGGGTCTGCTGCTTCCCTACTTGCCACGCCCGCGTCGCCGCAAAGATCGCTGGATGAATTAGCCAACTCCCTACTCGTGAAAAACAAAAAGCGCCGAACCAGGCGCTTTTTGTTTGAATCCAACGGCCAAGAGCCGGGTTATTGCACACCATTCCAGTCGGTCAGAGAGGCCAGACTAAAGCTCTGGTTCCCGACGCGGAAGATGCTGTAATCCGCCTGGATCTGCAACAACTTGACGCCCGGCGCCACCTCATCCCCCTCATGGAAATCACGCCCATTCAGCGTCACGATGCGGTTGCTGGCGGTCGATGAATAGACATGGGAGCTATAGCGCAACGGCGGCACCTGAGAGCTCAGCGTCGTCGGCAGATCGGCCAGTGGCGTCGCCGGTGGTGGCGCACTATCCGGGATGGGCTGGATTTCACTCGCCCCTGGCACACCAGGCTCTGCCTCGACGGCCTGCCGGAACCGCTGCGCCAATCCGGGAGAGACCCCATCCATGTTCATGCTATCCAGAGGCGAGGTGCGAGATGGTGTCGTCGGCATGACGGTTTCCAGCATCGGTTCGCTCACCTCAGGCGCCTGAGGAAATGGAATCGTCGTGAACTCGTAGGATGTGGAGGCCACACGATAGGGTAACGGCGTGGCTTCACGCAGCTCAACCCGCTCTTCCCGTGGTTTGTTATGCAACCAGTGCCAGCCGTAGTTGGCACCGGCCCCCAGGAGCAGACACAAGGGCAATCCACAGGCCCACGCCAAGAGAGGCCCCAACCACTGCCGCTCCCGCTCGACTCCAAGACCCAAACTAGCCTCGAAGGCTTGCCCCGGACGCTCATGCTGCCGTTTGGCAGAGAGTAAAATAGACATCAGCTCGCCCTCTCGTTATCACCCGGCTCGGAGCCGTCCAACTCTTCAACCGGTCGATCCAGGCGCGGCATCGGCTCCCGCCCCCGCGCATTCAGGCGGATCAGTGTCTGTGGCCCAGCCACACCGTCCGGCTTGAGCCCCTCCTGCTCCTGGAATCGCTTGAGCTTGCTGGCCAATTCGCTATCAAACTTGCTGACTTTGCGTGGCCGCTCCTTGAAGGCCCGACTCAGGGCATTTTCCAGCCACTGCAGATCCGTTTTGGAACTGCGCGGTGTAATGCTGCGAGCACCACTCTTCGGCAGACGCCACAGCAAGGTGTACTCATCACCCCAGGCCTGCTCCAGCCAGCTGCGGCTGACGGTCCATGCCTCACCATCGATCAGCAGATCGGCCTCGTTGGCATCGACACGCAACAAATTGGCGTAAAACTCGGTCGCATTTTCATCGAACAGGCGCACCACAGCCGGGTGGTCGAGTCCGATCAACGCCTGCAGCGAATCACTGCCCTGCTGGCACTGCAGACCCACTCGGGATGCAGCCTCACAATTGGCCTCATCCAGGGTCGGCTCAAAGCCCCAGACCCGAAACAGAGTCAGCATGGCTTCATCTTGATAGGCCGCCTGTTGCAGCGACTTCTCGAAACGGCGCATCAGCTTGCCATCGGGCGGTAACTTGATTGGTACCTCGACACGATGCACCTCGGGCATCGGCAAAACGCCCCAGCGTTGCCATCCCAGCCAACCTGCGGCCAACATCAGCAGACCACACAACGCGAAGGCCGCAACGCCCCAACCACTGGTACCTCGATCCTGCACCCCCATCGCATCGTAGGCGGCTTGCACCACGACCTTGTCACTAATTTTGGCCTGCCCTTCGGCATAGGCGCCCAGCAAAGCCCGTTCGGCGATGAGGTTGATGATGCGGGGAATGCCGCCGCTGAGGCGATGCAGGGCGCGAATAGCGCTCGGGGTGAAGATTGGTTGCACACAACCGGCGACCTGCAGCCGGAAACGGACGTAGGCATCCACATCATCGCGCGAGAGCGGCAACAGGTGATAGCGCGCCGTGATGCGTTGCGCCAGCTGTCGCAGCAGGGGTTGCCGCAGCAGTTGTTGCAGTTCAGGCTGACCAATCAGCACCACCTGCAGCAGCTTGGCGTCATCGGTCTCCAGATTGGTCAACAGCCGCAGCTGCTCGAGAACCTCGGCGGAGAGATGTTGCGCCTCATCGATCAGCAACAGCGTCTTGCGCCCCGCCGCACGATTGCTCAGCAGGTACTGACGCAGTCGATCGAACAACTCCTTGATCCCGGAGTCCGCCGGATAGCTCAACTGGAATTCGTCGCAAATGGAGGCCAGCAACTCACGTTCGGTCAGGGTCGGATTGAGAACCAGAGCCAGATCCGTATCGTCTGGCAACTGTTGGCGCAAACAGCGCGAAACCGTCGTCTTGCCGGTGCCGACCTCCCCCGTCAGCAACACAAAACCACCACCTTCGCGCAACCCATAATTCAGGTGCGCCAACGCCTCGGTGTGGCGCTCACTCATATAGAGAAATTTCGGATTCGGTGAGATGGAGAAGGGGCTCTCCGTCAGACCAAAGAACGCTTTATACATAATGATGACTCTCCCGGCGAGGCGCCGCACATCTGCTCCGGGTAGCCGATGACGCGACGGCGCGGGCGCGTGGCGAAATCCTGGCCCGCACCACAGACAAGGGTTGCAGTTCCTACGAATAGGCGGCAGGTTAAAGCCAGCACAAAGGGATGTCAAAGCGGATATACTCTGGCTGCTATCCAGATGCCATCTGGTTTCCATGAATGACATTTTTTCGCGACAAGATGAGGTGCCTGTGCAAGTTTTTCTGGTAGGTGGAGCAGTTCGGGATCGGCTATTGGGGCTCCAGGTGCGAGAGCGCGACTATGTGGTGGTCGGGGCTCGCGCCGAGGATCTGCTGGCCCAGGGCTACGAACCGGTTGGGCGGGACTTTCCCGTCTTCTTACACCCACAGAGTCGGGAAGAGTACGCCCTGGCCCGCATCGAGCGCAAACAAGGGCATGGCTATACCGGCTTTGCCTGTTATGCCGCCCCCGAGGTAACCCTCGAAGAGGATCTGCTGCGGCGGGATCTGACCATCAACGCCATCGCCGAAGATGCCGAGGGCCAGTTGCATGATCCCTATGGCGGTCAGGCCGATCTGGCCGCACGCCTGCTCCGTCATGTCTCGCCAGCATTTAGCGAAGACCCTCTTCGAGTCCTGCGAACCGCCCGTTTCGCCGCCCGCTTCCACAGTTTGGGCTTTCGTGTTGCGGAGGAGACTCTGGCGCTGATGCGCCAGATTGCAGCGAGCGGGGAGCTAGCCCACCTGACGCCCGAGCGGGTCTGGAAGGAGCTGGAAAAGGTATTGAGCGGCGACACCCCCCAGATTTTTTTCCAGGTCTTACGGGATTGTGGCGCTCTGGCGGCGCTGTTTCCCGAACTGGACACTCTGTTCGGCATTCCGGCTCGTCCGCAGTGGCATCCGGAAATCGACACCGGCATTCATGTGCTGATGGCCATCGAACAGGCGGCCCTCCTGAGCGCCGAGCTACCGGTCCGTTTTGCCACCGTCTGCCATGACTTTGGCAAGGGGCTGACGCCTGCCAACATACTGCCCAGCCATCATGGCCACGGTGAACGTGGGCTGCCGCTGATCCGGGAGTTTTGCAATCGCTTCCGGGTACCCAATGAGTGTCGGGATCTGGCGCTATTGGTCAGTGAATTTCACTCGTTGATCCACATTGCGACCGAGCTGCGAACCAGCACGCTGCTGCGCCTGTTTGACAAGATCGACGCCTGGCGGCGCCCCCACCGTCTGGCCCAGATCCTCGACTGCTGCCGGGCTGATTTTCGTGGCCGTCTCGGCTTTGCCGATCGGGAGTACCCGGAGCCCGAGTACGTCGCCGAGGCCTTCGCAGCCGCATCCGCGGTACCCATCCAGCCGATCCTTGCGGCAGGCTATCAAGGAGAGGCGATCCGCCAGAAGCTGGGCCGAGAGCGGCAGTTAGCGATCCGCGCCGTGCGTGAACGCTGGCTGGATCGCTAACGGCCACAACTCACCAGATCCAGTAAACAAGGAAGGGGCCTCATGGCCAATGCGGATCAGAGAAGGCGGGAAGTGTTCCTATTGAACCAACCGTTGGCGGCAGGGATGCCGCCATCGAGCCCCCACGGATGGGTTTACGGCGTGTTGGTGAAAGGGAACCTTCCTGCATTTTTCCTTAAGTGAACAGCATTGATCCCATAGCCCCTTCTTGGTTTCAGACGACAAAGAGCAGCAGTCCAGCGCCCAACAACAAGCGATAGAGGACGAAGGGCCACAAGCCAAGATGTGCCAGCATCTTGAGGAAGAGGTGAATAACCAGTAGGGCGCTGGCGAACGACACCGAGATGCCGATGAGCATGGCCCGCCACGCCACCGGCTCGCTGCCCGAGAACAGAGCCAGCCCCTCATAGCCAGCGGCCATCAGGATCATCGGAACCGAGAGCAAAAAGGAGAAGCGAGCCGCCGCCTGGGGCTTGAAACCCAAGAACAGCGCCATAGTCATAGTAATACCGGAGCGCGAGGTGCCCGGGATCAGCGCCACGGCCTGGGCACAACCGATCAGCAGCGCCTGTTTGAGTGTCATGTCGGCCAGCACGCGGCGCTTGCTCCCGGCGCGGTCAGCCAGCAGCATCAACAGACCAAAGCAGATGGTCGAGATGGCAATCACCACGGAGGCTCGTAGGTAGGTACTCACCAGATCATTGAGCAACAGACCAGCCAGCCCGCCCGGAATCGTCGCCAACAGAATGAACCAGGCGATTCGCCCCTGGGCATCACACTGGCGAGTCACCACAGAGCGCCCCCAGGCTCGCGCCATATCCAGCAGATCCTGTCGGAAATAGAGCACTACGGCTAACAGGGTTCCGAAATGTACGGCCACATCAAAGGCGATACCCTGATCCGGCCACCCGAGCAGTTGGGAAGGAAGGATCAGGTGAGCCGAACTGGAGACGGGTAAAAACTCGGTAAGCCCTTGCAGCAGGGCCAGGATGACAGCATGCAAATCAGACATGAACAGCTTCACTCTCGGCTTGAATAGACCAGTCCATCTGGACCGGCGTCAACGGCTGGCTCGCCGCATCATAGCGCTGCCACAGATCGGCCAGCGTCATACCCACGACCGGGTGACGATAGTCAGGATTGAGCTCCGCGAACGGACGCAGGACAAAGGCGCGAGTCAGGATGTCGGGGCGCGGCAGGACAGTGGGACCATCCAGGACCTGCTGGTCATAGCAGAGCAGATCCAGATCCAGAGTCCGGGAGGAAAACTTGCGCGCATCCACCGGCCGACCATGGGCAAACTCAAGCTGCTTGAGAGTGGCGAGCACCTCAACCACAGATAACTCGGTGTGCGCCTCAACCACCAGATTATAAAAGTTATCGCCGCTAAATCCGAACGCGGCACTCTCATAGACTGTCGATAGACGCAGTGCCGTAAAGCACCCGGCCATGGCCTGTACACCCAGCGACACATGATGCGCAGGGTCAATGTTGCTGCCAACCCCGATATAGATGAGTGCCATCAGGCCTCCCGCACTATCTCGACACCGACACCGCGCGCCGCTGCCACGGCCGTAGGCTTGGTCACCCGCACCCGGACGCGAGGCACCGCGAACTCCTGGAGAATCAGAGCCGCCACCCGCTCAGCCATGGTCTCGACCAGCTCAACCGGAGAATCTTGCACCAATGCCATCACTCGAGACGCGACGCAGGAGTAATCCAGAGCACGCGCCAGATCATCGGTTTCCCCGGCAGGACGATTGTCGAAATCCATCTCCAGATCGAAGATCAGTTTTTGTTTGATCGCCTTCTCCCAGTCGTAAGCGCCTATGGTACAAAGCACCTCTAAACCAGAGATAAACACCTTATCCATTTTTTCTCTCTCATCTGTTAACCTGCAGAGGTCGGATAACTCTTTTACTCATACGGGCCTATGATCAAGCCCCATAGTGTGGTGATCTTACCCCACTGCAGCACCAAGACAACCCTTGAGAGAGCATGACAGCCTTAAGCCTAGCCATGATCATTCTCGCCTATCTGGGCGGCTCCATTTCCAGCGCCATCCTGGTGTGCCGCTGCTATGGCCTGCCCGATCCAAGGGAGCACGGCTCGCATAACCCCGGAGCCACCAACGTCCTGCGTCTTGGCGGCCGATCCGCCGCCATCCTGGTCTTCGTATGCGACCTCTGTAAGGGAACCGCCCCTGTCTATCTGGCCTGGTACCTGGGGATCACCCCCTTCTTTCTCGGCCTCATCGGGGTCGCCGCCTGCCTCGGTCACATGTATCCGCTGTTCTTTCATTTCCAGGGGGGCAAAGGCGTCGCCACGGCGCTTGGCACCATGTTGCCCATAGGCTTCGACATGGGAGCCATGATGCTGGCTACCTGGGTTATCGTCCTGTTGCTCAGCGGCTATTCATCGCTGGCCGCCCTAGTTGCCGCGCTCGTGGCACCCCTCTACACCTACTGGCTCAAACCCGAATACACCATGCCGGTCGCCATGCTGTGCGCCCTGGTGGTCTACCGACACCGCGAAAATATCTCCCGTCTCCTCAATGGCCAGGAAGACAAGATCTGGCAGCGCAAAAACAAACGCCGCCCCTAAGGCGGCGTTGAACATCAGACAACGACTCAAACCGGCGGCAAGCTATCCAGGCTCCAGCGAGGCTGGACGCTGATCTCCAAACCGACAGTCTGCCCCGCGCGCAGGCGTTGCAAGCCGGCGTAGGCGATCATGGCGCCGTTGTCGGTGCAATATTCCGGCCGAGGATAAAACACCTCCCCACCGAGCGATTTCATCATCTCCGCCAGCTGCGCACGAAGTTGACGATTCGCACTCACCCCGCCGGCCATGACCAGTCGCTTGAGGCCAGTCTCCTTCAACGCGCGTTTGCATTTGATGGCCAGGGTATCAACCACTGCGGTTTCAAAGGCATGCGCTATGTCCGCCTTGGTCTGCTCATCAAGCCCTTGCGCGTGAATGGTGTTGGCGGCAAAGGTCTTGAGGCCAGAGAAGCTGAAATCGAGGCCAGGACGATCCGTCATCGGCCGCGGGAAGACAAAACGGCCCGGAGTCCCCTGCTCGGCCATCTTGGACAGACGAGCGCCGCCGGGATAATCCAGCCCCAACAGTTTGGCTGTCTTGTCAAACGCCTCACCGGCGGCATCATCGATGGACTCACCAAGGATCTGATAGCGGCCGATACCATCCACCCGCACCAGCAGAGTGTGGCCACCAGAAACCAGCAACGCCAAAAACGGAAATTCAGGCGCATGGTCCTCCAGCATGGGAGCCAACAGATGACCTTCCATATGATGAACCGCCACAGCGGGCTTGTTCCAAGCCAGAGCCAGGCTACGACCAATCGTGGCACCGACCAACAGAGCCCCGACCAGGCCAGGGCCTGCGGTATAGGCGATGCCATCAATGTCAGCGGACGTGCAACCAGCCTCGGCCATCGCCGCCTGGATCAAGGGCAAGGTTTTGCGGACATGATCCCGGCTTGCCAACTCGGGCACCACACCACCATAATCGGCGTGCAGCTTGACCTGGCTATACAATTGATGAGAGAGGATCCCCTGCTGATCGTCGTAGATCGCGATCCCGGTCTCGTCACAGGAACTTTCAATACCTAAAACACGCATGACGGGAAAAAACCGCTGAAAAATTGAGGGCGGTATGTTACCCTCCGGCGGTTTTTTACACCAGTCTCTTCTGATAAGGGTTTACTTTAGCCGCCCAATCGGATTAGAATTTCGCACCATTTTTACTCGGGCTACTCGACGCATTCATGGCGTTTGTAGTTAGCCGTAAGATATCTATCTCTGAGGTGAGAGGCACATGCCAGTAATTAAAGTACGTGAAAACGAGCCGTTTGATGTCGCTCTGCGTCGCTTCAAGCGTTCCTGCGAAAAGGCCGGTATCCTGGCCGATGTTCGTAGCCGTGAGTTCTACGAAAAGCCGACCACTATCCGCAAGCGCGCCAAGGCATCTGCCGTTAAGCGTCATGCCAAGAAGCTGGCCCGCGAAAACGCTCGTCGTAACCGTCTGTACTAATCGCGCTTAAACCGGAGTGCCTCGGCCATGTCTCTACAGGAACAACTGAAGAGTGAATTAAAGACGGCGATGCTTGCCAAAGATAAGGCGCGCGTCGGCACTATCCGTCTATTGATGGCCGAGATTAAGCAAAAAGAGGTCGATACCCGCACCGTTCTGAATGATGAAGAGATCATTGCCGTACTGACCAAGATGGTCAAACAACGCAAAGATTCCATCAGTCAGTTCGAAGCCGCAGGACGTCAGGATCTGGTCGATGTTGAATCAGCCGAGATCGTGGTTCTGCAAGCCTTTTTGCCTCAGCCACTCAGCGAGGCCGAAATCGACACTCTGATTGACAGCACTGTGACCCAGCTTGCCGCTCATGGCATGCAAGACATGGGCAAGGTGATGAATGCACTCCGTCCCCAACTCCAGGGGCGTGCGGATATGGGTCTCGTCAGTGCCAAAATTAAGGCACGACTGGCGTAATATCGCATAGAAGACGTTTTGCGTATCAGCCGCGCATCCGAAGGATGGCGCGGCTTCTTTATTTATGCGACCTTATCTCTCACCCATCAGCCCACTCCACGAGTTCGCTGAGCCGTTCCGCTAGCGCAGGCACAACCCAACGAGCAGATCCCGACATGGCAGGCAAGATCCCCCAATCCTTCATTGATGAACTGCTGGCTCGCACCGATATTGTCGAGCTGATCGATAGTCGTGTCCGACTGAAAAAAGCGGGCAAGAATTACCAAGCCTGCTGCCCGTTTCACAATGAAAAGAGCCCCTCCTTCTCAGTGAGCCCGGAGAAGCAGTTTTATCACTGCTTCGGCTGTGGAGCCCACGGTAATGCCATCGGTTTCCTGAT
>JAYRLO010000011.1:14171-21054 GCA_041905215.1 Aeromonadaceae bacterium | reverse complement strand
CAATTTACCAACCCATAGACTGGCTGCTCGCAATTGGTCCTGATGCGTTGGCCTGGAACTGCTTGCGCGTAACCCCAGTAATTTTGGAGCCCGGCACCTCGCATGAAGAAGATATTGATCCTGTTTGCCCACCCCAGCTACCACCGCTCCCATGCCAACAAGGCATTGCTGCAGGCGTTGCGCAAGGTGGAGGGGATCACGATCCATGATCTGTACCAGCGTTATCCGAATATGTTCATCGATGTCCAACAGGAGCAGAAACTGCTACTCGAACACGACATCATCATCTTCCAGCATCCACTCTACTGGTACTCCAGCCCGGCCATCATCAAGGAGTGGATGGATCAGGTGCTCGAATATGGCTTCGCCTTCGGCCCGGACGGACATGCCCTCAAGGGCAAGTCACTGCTCTCCGCCATCACCACCGGGGGCAGTCAGGAGTCCTACACATCCCAAGGGCACAACCGACGTGCGGTCATCGAGTATCTGCTGCCCTTCAAGCAGTCAGCTTGGCTCTGTGGCATGCGCTACCTGCCCCCCTTCGTGCTCTACTCCTACCACACCATTCAGGATGTGCAGCTGCTACGCAACACGGCACGCCAATATCGTCAACTGCTCGAAGGGCTACGGGACGAACGGATCCCGTCCGATGCGCTGCAACGGGCGACCTACCTGAGTGATCTGCTGGAGGTACTGGAATGAACCATGGTCTGCTGTTCGATGCCTTCATCTTCCTGACCGCGGCCGTGGTCTCGGTGCCGATCGCCAAGCGTCTGGGGCTGGGCTCTGTACTCGGCTACCTGATAGCCGGCATCATCATTGGTCCCTATCTGCTCAACGTGATCGGCAAGACCGAAAATGTCATGCAGGTGGCGGAGTTTGGCGTGGTGTTGATGCTGTTTCTGATCGGTCTGGAGCTCAAGCCGGCCCTGCTCTGGCAGCTCAAGGGGCCCATCGTCGGGCTCGGTGGCAGCCAGGTACTGCTGACTACCATCGCCATCGCCATTCTCGGGCTCTTGTTCGAGCTGAAATGGCCGCAGGCGCTGACGGTCGGCATGATACTGGCACTCTCCTCGACGGCGATTGTGCTGCAAAGCCTGACCGAGCGGCGCCAATTGAAGACCGAATCGGGGCAGGCCAGCTTCGCGGTCTTGTTATTTCAGGATATTGCCGTCATTCCGATGCTGGCCATCATCCCCCTGCTGGCCCCCAAGGGAGGCGTTCCAGAGGCAGGCCCCGTCATCGCGGGTTGGCAAGATGGTCTGCTGATCACGGCGATCATCAGCAGCATCATCCTCGGCGGCCACTACCTGATGCGCCCGGTCTTCCGCTTCATCGCCCAATCTGGGTTGCGGGAGATCTTCGTCGCGGCAGCCCTGCTGCTGGTCATTCTGATTGCCCTGGCCATGCGCTCGGTCGGACTATCCCCCGCCCTCGGCACCTTCCTGGCCGGCGTGGTTCTGGCAGAGAGCGAATACCGCCATGAGCTGGAAGCCAACATAGAGCCCTTCAAGGGGCTGCTGCTCGGCCTGTTCTTCATCTCGGTCGGCGCCAGCATCAACTTCACCCTGCTCGCCGAACAACCCTGGCTGATCCTCGGTCTGCTGTCAAATGTCTGGTGCTGCAAGGGCTGGGCGGTGTCTCACGAATGAATCCGGCTCACCGCTGGACCTTTGCACTCGCCCTGGCTCAAGGCAGTGAGTTTGCCTTTGTCTTACTGACCCTCGCCTACCACGGCAAGCTGTTGTCAGCCACCATGATCTCCCTGCTCACCCTAGTCGTCGCCTTGTCGATGGCGCTGACCCCTGTGCTGTTGATCCTCAACCAACGCTTCGTGCAGCGCCGCTATCAGGAGTTGGACGAAGAGCGCGAAGCCGACAAGATCGAGGACCACGATAACCCGGTGTTGATCGTCGGCTTTGGCCGTTTCGGTCAGGTGGTCGGCCGCCTGCTGCACGCCCACGGCATAGGAACCACCATACTCGACAACGATGCCGGTCATATCGATGTGCTGCGTAAATTTGGCTACAAGGTCTTCTACGGCGATGCCGATCGGCTGGACCTGCTCTATGCGGCAGGGGCTCATAAGGCGAAGCTGTTGGTTGTGGCCGTGGGTAATCCGGCCAAATCCATTGCCGTCTGTGAGCTGGCCCAGAAACACTTCCCCCAACTGACGCTGTTGGTGCGCGCCATCGACCGGGCGCACGCCCACCAGTTGCTACAACTGGGAGTTGATCTGGTCTATCGGGAAACGGTCGGATCTGCCGTCGATCTCGGCGTCAATGCTCTCAAAGAGCTCGGCGTGCGCGCCAACCAGGCTTGGCGTGCCGGTCAGACCTTCAAGCAGCAGGATGAGAAGCTGTTGCGTGAACAGACCGCCTTCATCGACGACGAGAGCATGTATATCACCAAGAGCGTGCAATATCGCCATCTGCTGGCGGAGATGCTGCAGGCCAACCAGAAAGACAGGCGCAACGAACTGATGTCGGCCTGGGAGAATATAACGCCATCAACCCCAGAGGATGAAGAGCAGCAGGCGCAGCCCAGACCCTTCTTCGCCTCCCAGGTTCAGGATTCACCAACCCGGGGTGAAAAGTAGAGAGCTATCGGCTGCAGTAGAGCCCAACCGCATACTTGGCCTGCTGCACCGCCTGCACTGCCGCTCGCTCGGGAAGCAGCTCCGCCTGACCGGTCAGCGGATTGAATGCCGTCGCCCCCTTGCGTTGATAACGGGAGAGTAACGACCGGTAGTAGGCACAGGTTTCCAGCC
The DNA here is from genome assembly GCA_041905215.1 of Aeromonadaceae bacterium. Lineage (GTDB taxonomy): Bacteria > Pseudomonadota > Gammaproteobacteria > Enterobacterales > Aeromonadaceae > Pseudaeromonas. Next base: position 18,284 of record JAYRLO010000011.1, on the reverse strand, counting down.
GCTGCTCATCGTCCGTAGCCAATGCCCGACCGGCCCGGTTGGCGTACAGGCTTTCACGCTCCGGCAACGCCGAGATGCTGCCCTGACCATCCATTTTCAGCTCATCGACCGGTTGCGTTGGCTGTGCTGGCGGATGACTGGAGTAGTGCACGACGCCCTGTTCATCACTCCAGCTGTAGAGGCGCTGTGCGGCGACGGGAGCCGCAACCAGGAACCCCAATCCAACGATGGCCAAACTGACGCGCATCCCGGCGACCATGACTATGCCTATCCCCTTTACGTGTTCCGTGTGAGCACTATGCCTTCCATGTGACCACTATGCCATTTCCTCACATCGGCAGCGAGATGTCACAGTTAAATGTGGCATTCAGCTCACCGATCCGTTATAAAATAACTGTATCTATATACATGGGAATAAACCAATGGCGGTCGAGATCAAATATGTGGTGGTGCGGAACGGCGAGGAAAAGATGACCTTTGTCAGCAAGAAAGAGGCAGATGCCTACGACAAGATGCTGGATATGGCTGACGAGCTGGGGCAATTGCTACAACAGGGGCCAGTGAGCCTGGATGAAAATCAGTGTGAGGCTCTGGGTCTGTATCTGGCTCAGCAGCGCGATCCACTGAGCCAGATCCTCAAAGGCAGCCGACTCGCTGAAGCCGTGCCGTCTCCGAGTCCACGCAAGGCAAAAGCCAATGACGATGAGGCTCAGCCCTGACCATTACCCTTGCCTTTCTTCTGCTCCTTGGCAATCTGCTGCCCCGCCGCAACCAGCGGGGCGGTCGGTAACGGGTTACTCAGCAGCAGAGCACGCCAACTGGGCTCCTGATAGAGGCTGTTGGAGGAGCGCGGATCCAGCATGATGGCAATCAGGGGGCCTTGCGGCTGCGCGGTGGAAATTTTGATGTCGCCCGGTTCGAGCTCGGTCTGAACCCTCTTCTCATCCAGGGTGACATCGAGCCAATCGCGGGTTCCCGGCTTGGTGCGGGCCGAGATGTTCAGGTCGGCCACCCGTTGTTGCTCCAGCTGCACCGTCTCGGCCTGTTGCACCACTTGGTAGTCGATATGGTGACTATCCAGCCACTGGCGGAAACGACGATTCTGGGAGCGGATCACATAACCCGGCGGTATCTCACCAATCCCCTCCAGCGCAATCCGATCCTCCCGCTTGAACGGCTTGACGACCCGCTCACCCTTGAGGTTTTGCAACGTCACCTCGGCGGTCGGATTCTTCAAATTGGGGGCAAATGCATATTGCATGACAAACCGTTCATCGCCCTCCACACCTTCCCAACGGTTGCGCGCCTGACGGCTCAACTGGCGAATGGTCTGTGGATCTTCGACGACCAAGGCCAGAGCCTTCTCAACACTGATCCCCTGCTTGCGCACCCGCTCCGCAATATTCTGTGGCGTCGGGAACTTGCCCTGGCCGTCGTGACGGTTCTCGAACAGTACGGTCAGTGACCCCTGCATCGAGGCATAGTTACGGAAATTAGAGAGGCTCAAGCCCCCTCGACGCACCGGATCCTTCAACGAGTAGATCTCGTTGTAGCGCTGGGAGTGAATGCCCGCCTCGTCGACGGCTTCGATCAGCTTGGGCAGATAGACCTGGTTGGCATAGTCACTCAGACGAGCATCCAGATTGGGATTGTTGCCCACCTCGAATTGCGCATCGGTCGTGGTCTTGAACCCCTCTTTCGGCGTCATCGGCCACTTGTCATTCCAGGTCTCGTGCAGATCCATGACCACGTCCGGCTTGAAACGGGCCAGAGCGTTGATATAGAGACGGGTCTCCGGCGACTCGGCAGCGATGAAGTCGACGTTCGGGTTTTCATTCTTGGCATTCAGCCGACGATTCATGTCGCGTCCGTCCGGATTGGCCAGCGCCACGACGACGAAGTTGATCTGCTGGAGCCAGGGCGTCAATTCGCCATCGAGCAGACGACGCGCCAGGATCTGCAGCACCTCGGTGCCGCTGGGTTCGTTGCCATGCTGGGAGCCGACCAGCATCACGGTCAGCCGCTGGGCCGATGGCTGGCCGTCACGCAGGAACTCCGGATCGTCGGAGATCAGCAGGGCTTCAACCGGGCGTTTTCCCGCCGAAAGCCCCAAATTGGTCACGCTGGCCAAGGGGGAGGCGGCATCCAGTTCATGCAGATAGCTGGAGATCACGGCCGAGCGCGGCAACGGTTTGGTTGGAGCCTGCTCAAACGGGGTGAGCGGCAGAGCAGCCAGGGCGGGAAATGCCAGCAGCAGTGCCGACAGACCGGACAGCCAACGCAAAATCATCGTGACTCCTTCAAGGGGATAGGGGTGATACACAGGATCACGCGCGCAGTATAGGCATTCCCTCCCCCATGAAAAATAAAAAGAGGGGAATTTCGCGTAAAAGAGCGGCCACAGAGAGACGAAAACACCGGCCTAGGCCGGTGTCGGTATTCAGATCCCGTCTCCTTCACCACCCACTGGCGACTGGTGATAAACCTAATACCAGTCAGTTAGCGAGAGAGGTTTCTCGCCTGAGCCTCTTAACTGACAGGCATGAGGGGCAAAACTCGTTATTGAGCCCCGTCAACGGGTTGGCTCGCTTCTGATGAATCCTGCACATTGGCGGCCGCGAGGTGCTGCCCCTGGACGATATCCTGCCGGCGCTTGTCCTCCGGTAGGTCATTGGCGCAATAGTTGATGTAATAAACGGTAAATAGCAGGGTATAAAACCAGTTCAACCGCAGATCGAGACGGTGTTCAGTCAAGGCGTACTCCTGTAAGGCACTCTTGGCCTTAAAGGCCCAGACGATGTAAAGCACCCAGGACGCAATAGACAACATGGCACCGATCAGATTAATCCCGACACTCTCGGTACCGCTGAATGCTCCGCCTAAGCCAGCACAAATTGCCAACCAGATGATGAAAGTCCGATCCGCAATCTGCCCCTTGGTGATGCGTTCGATGACCGCCGTGTTTTGGTACATCCACATCAGTGGATAGATGCCCGCAGTTACGATAGACAGCAGAACCAGATGCACGGTTTTGGTGTTTAATGCATCCTTGAGTTCGGTGATGACGGCCATGTGTTAACTCCATTTTTTTATACAATTCAATTCGTTGAATATGCCTTGCTCCTGCAAGGAGCTCAATGATTCGCTGCCAGGAGCAGGATCCACATCAAAGCAGCAGGTCCACCCACACCAGTCGATGATCGGAACTGAGCGCGGCGCGATCCCGATCCTGACCATCGGCCAGCCACTCGCGACCCACCTCACCCGACGACGGCCAGAAGATGCCGCTGCCCTGCACCCGCAGATCCCGGCTCGGCAGCACATAATCCAGCCGCAGGCCGCGCAGGTGAGTCCAATGCCGGGCTTGCGCCGCCGGAACGGGGCGGGTTCGGCGGGCGCCATGGTCCACACCACCGTCGGAGGCGGGTCGCAGGGCTCCTGTGGCCACTGACACATGAAGACGCGGGTGCGTCAGCAGGCGACGAATGGCACGCCGATCGCCATCACCGGCACGGGGGTCGGCATTCAGATCCCCCAGCAGCACAAAGGAGGAACTCGGTTCCAGCCCGCCCCTTCGACCCGCATCATCCTGCAGGTAGTCGGCGCCATCGAGATAGTTGCACCACAGCCGGATCTCGTCATGATTGCGGCAACGATTGCGCCGCTCCGGACCATCAAACACCGGCGGCACCGGATGGCTCAGCAGCAGATGCAGGCAGCGCTCCCCCCTGGCGGTCGGGATCTGCACCGGCAGATCCAGATGATTCTTCGAGGAGAGCCGCAGCTCGGCCAGAGCCGCCGCCGAGTAGTAATCCCCGCGTCCCGAGCCCGGCTGCCGATCCGGCAACAGGGCGCCAGGCATCCGGGCCCATAGAAATTGACGGAACGAACGTGCCGCCTCCGGCAGCAGCGGAAAGCGGGAGAGCACCACCATGCCGTACTGACCATGAAAGGCCCCGAAGCCCTGACCATCGGCGGGTAGCGTCGGCACCCCATCGCCATCCAGATCGGCCGAGCACAGCAGACCGGTATTGGTCGGAATTTGCAGGTGATAGGGATACTCCAGAGGCGCCGCGCCCTTCTGGGAGACCCCCAGATAGCGTTGCAGGAAGA
>JAYRLO010000011.1:0-14161 GCA_041905215.1 Aeromonadaceae bacterium | reverse complement strand
GTTGAGCAGTAGTATGTCCGGGCGCACCCGTTGCAAAATCGCGGCACAGTGGCGAACCTGACGCTCATCGGTCTGCAGCGCCGTGAGCAAATCGCCAGCAGCCCGACGGGAAAAGCTGATGTTGAAGGTGGCAACCCGGAGGGTGCGTGCCGCGGTCGTCATCGACGCATCAGGCAAGGGTGAAGCCCAACGCCAGCAGCAGGTTGCAACCCAAGCTCCCCAGAGCCGTCAACTTCAACTGATGGTTGAGAACCTGCGGCTCTTCACTCACCTGTACCACCCAGGCGGCACGCAGCAGTGGCAGGTAGCCCGGCAGGAACAACCAGGGCCATAGCGAGACCGATTGACTCACGATGAAGAGTACGATCAGCAGACCGGCGCCACCCACCAGCCACCAGTGGTAGAGGCGAGCCCGACGAGCCCCCAACCGCACCGCCAGCGTCCGTTTACCGCTGCGGCTGTCACCCGCCAGATCGCGGATGTTGTTGATGTTGAGCACAGCCGTGGCCAACAGACCACAACTGGCCGCCGGCAGCAGCAGGCTCCAGCTCAGCTGATGGCTGAACAGATAGTAGGAGCCCATGACGCCGAGCAGGCCGAAGAAGAGAAATACCGAGAGGTCGCCCAGGCCACGATAGCCATAGGGGCGCCGTCCGACCGTGTAGGTAATCGCCGCCAGCAGCGCCAGGGCACCGAAGCCGATGAAGGTGAGCAGCGCCGGCCAATCGTTGGCAAAGGAGCTCCACAGGAGAGCCAGACCTGAGGTGATCGCCGCCAGCGCCGTCCCCGCCATCGCCACCAGCATCTGCCGCCGGGTGATCAAGCCGCTGGCCACCGCCCGTGTCGGACCAACCCGTTCGGCATTGTCAGCCCCAGAGACCGCATCGCCATAGTCGTTGGCCAGATTGGAGAGCAACTGCAGCAAGATGGCGGTCAGCAGACAGAGCAGAAACAGCGGCAGACGGAAATAACCGCCGTGAGCCGCCAAGCCGGAGCCGAGCAACACCGAGGAGCAGGCCAGAGGCAGAGTCCGGAGTCGCGCCGCCAGTATCCAGCGGGAGAGAGAAGAGCTTGTCATGATGATCGGCGCCATCCCTAGCGAATGTATTTACCCCCCGCCCGGCAGCCCCTATACTGGGCCATCCGGCCGGACCGAGGCGTCAGGAAGAGACGTACTATAACGGATCCAGCTCCCCTTTTGCAGTTCCGGCGCTGTGCCGGCCATAATCATCCGTGTACTCATGCCATGCTGGCTCAGACAAGACTCATTGACACACTCGACAGCCTGTTACAGACGGATCTGACTGGTTTCGTCCGTCTGCGGGAACCGATCGATATCACCTCCTTCCTGGGTTGGCTCAAGGGCCAATCCCTCTATCCTCGCGTCTACTGGCATGCCCGGGAGCGAGACCGCGAGTTCGCGGGCCTCGGCTGCCTGCGCGAGATCCGCGATGTCGCCGCGCTGGCCGAACTCCATGCCCGACCGAAACCGGCGGCGGGTAGCTGGCCGCGCTACTATGGCGGCCTGGCATTCGACCCACTCGACCAACGCGGAGGCAGTGACCACTGGCAGGAGTTTGGCGCCTGTCGTTTCATTCTGCCGCGCATCGAGCTGATCCGGCAGGGCAACCAGATCGAACTGGTCTGCAACCTCTGGCTGGAAAGTGATGTCGAGCAACGACGAGAAGAGCTAGCCGCCGCCCGTGAGGCGCTGACCCAGGTCGCTCCGGAATCTCGACTCGATCGACTGCCAGCCATTGACTTCCAGCGCCAGGATACGCCGGATCAGGCGACCTGGACCGAACTGGTTCGAGAACTGACCGACCACGACCATCTGGCACAACTGCCCAAGGTGGTACTGGCTCGCGAGAGCCTCCTCGCCACCACCCAGAGCGTCAACCCCTGGGATCTGTTGGCAGCCTGGCAACCCCGCTCCCAACTCTGTTTCCACTTCGCCTTTGCCTTTAGTGCCGAGAGCTGTCTGTTAGCCAGCTCACCGGAGCGTCTGTACCGGCGGCACGAGCGCGAGCTCGAAAGCGAGGCGTTGGCCGGCACCATCATTCGCACCGATGACGATGCCGAAGATGCCCGTCTGGCCGCCCAGTTGCTGGCCGACAACAAGAACCGGCTGGAGAACAAGCTGGTGCATGCCGATATCCTGACCCGCCTCGATGGGTTAGCCGAACAGGCCACCCTCTCACCGGCTCGCATTCTCAAGTTGCGCCGCCTGCAACACCTGCGGCGCGACATCCAGGCCCGGCTCAAACCCGGAGTCTACGACGATCAGCTGCTGGCCACGCTGCACCCGACCCCGGCGGTCGGCGGCACCCCCAGACGCAAGGCGCTGGCCTACATCCGCAGCCATGAATCCTTCTGTCGCGGCTGGTATGCCGGGGCCTGCGGCCTCATCAGCGAAGATGTCGCCGAATTTGCCGTCGCCATTCGCAGCGTGCTGCTGACCCCTGACTGTCTGCGCCTGTATGCCGGTGCCGGTATCGTTGCGGGCTCGCAGCCGCAGGGCGAATGGCAAGAGCTCGACGACAAACTGGACAACCTGCTCAGCCTGCTGAGCCAAGGCTCTCGACCATGATGCAGCCGGGCGACAACCTAAGCCTGGGTTGGGCCCGTCTGCTGATCGAGGAGCTGTGGCGCCTCGGTCTGCGCGATCTCTGCTTTGCCCCCGGCTCCCGCAGCGCACCACTGACGTTGGCCGCCACTCAACAGGGGCGACTGCGTTGCCACAGCCACTTCGATGAACGCGGTCTCGGCTTCCTGGCCTTGGGGCTGGCCAAGCGCAGCGGTCGCCCGGTGGCTCTGGTCACCACCTCGGGTACCGCCGTGGCCAATCTCTATCCGGCGGTAATCGAAGCGCGCCAAAGCGGTGTCCCGCTCATAGTACTCAGCGCCGATCGGCCGCCGGAGCTCATCGACTGCGGAGCCAATCAGGCGATCCCGCAGGCAGGGATCTTCGCCGACTACCCGGTATTCGCCCAGAATCTGCCAACCCCGAGTGCCGATATCTCGACCCGCTTTCTGCTCGGCACCCTGGATCAACTCTGGCTGACCCTGGCCCAGACTCCGGGGCCAGCTCATCTGAACTGCCCATTTGCCGAGCCGCTCTACCCTCATCAGGGGGAACCGCTGTCGGTGGGATGGCCGCACGAACTCGCGCTCTGGCAGAACAGCACCCAACCGCTGACCCGAATCGAACCAACCGTTACGGTGGCGCCCCTGCAGGCGCAGTGGCAGCAATGGGCCGGCCGCCGCGGCGTCATAGTCGCCGGTCGGATCGACTCCCCTCAGGAGGCGCTGGCGGTAGCTGCGCTGGCCGACCATCTGGGTTGGCCGCTGTTCGCCGATGCCCAATCGCAACTGCTACAGCACCCAAGCGCCATCCCCCATGCTGACTTGGCGCTGCATGGCGCCCCATTTCGCCGTGAGCTGGGGCGGGCCGAGTTGCTGCTGCAGGTGGGTGGCCGCCTGCTCTCCAAGCGGTTAAGCCAGTTTATCGCCGACCATCCCTGGCAGCAGATCTGGCTGCTGGCGGCCAACAGCCAACGATTGAACCCGGATTACCGCCTCGATCGGCGCCTGATCGCCCCCATCGGCGACTGGTGTCAGCACCATCAGGCCGTCGTGGAACGCCAAGCCCCCTGGCACCAGCTACCGCCTCTGGTCGCCGCATCACCGACCACCCTGGCTCCATTTATCGAACGCTGGAGCGAACTGGCCATCACCCATCGCCTCGCCACCGCGTGGCGCGGAGCCCTGCTGCTGGGTAACAGTCTGCCTCCCCGCCTGTGGCAGATGCTGGCCCCTGCACGCCCCGAGGCTCCGCAACCCGGCCCCCTGTTCAGCAACCGCGGCGCCTCGGGCATTGATGGTCTGATCGCCACCGCCGCTGGCATCGCCCGAGGGCAACCGAGCGGCGAGGTCACCACCCTGCTCCTCGGTGACACCTCGGCCCTGCACGATCTGAACAGCCTGGCGCTGCTGCGCCACGCGAGCCATCCGGTGGTGATCGTGCTGCTTAACAACGATGGCGGCGGCATCTTCTCGCTGTTGCCCGGTGCCGCCACCCTGCCCGAACTCGACGCCTGTTTCCGTCTCGACCATGGTCTCGACTTCGCCCATGCCGCCGCTCAATTCGGGCTGGCCTATGCCGCCCCCACGGATCTGGACGCCTTCAGCGCCGCCTATCTCGCCGCCCACGCGGCGGCTCGCAGCACGCTGATCGAGTGCCGCGTCCCTGCCGGGCAGAGTGCCCGCGAGCTGGCGCTACTAGCCGCTGCCTGTCGCGCCGAGGAGGAGTGAACCATGCGCCTCCCCATGGTCGCGACGCCACCCGTTGCTAGCAGCAGCTGTGACCTGGTATTCCTGCATGGCTTTCTTGGCACCCCCACCGAGTGGCTGGCTCTGCTCGATCGGTTGCCCACCACCTGGCGTCAGCGCTGTCACTGCCTGACGTTACCCGGCCACGGTCCCGAGGCACCAGATGCCATGCCATGGCCCCGGCTGGCCGACTGGCTGGACCACGAATTGGCGCGACGCCAGATCCACAGCGCCGTGCTGTATGGCTACTCTCTCGGCGGCCGCCTGGCGCTGCACTACGCTACCAGCGCCCAGTCACTGCACGCCAATGGTCGCAGCAAGCTCGCCGGCCTGGTGCTCGAGAGCGCCAACCCTGGTCTGCAAAATCAGACCGCTCGCCATGAGCGGATGCACAGCGACGCCCTCTGGGTACGGCGCCTGCGCCGTGGATCCCTGCGCTCTGTGCTCGAGGCGTGGTATCGGCAACCGGTATTCAGCGATCTGACTCCCGCCCGGCGCGAGGAGCTGATCACCCTGCGCAGCCAGCATGAGCCTCGCCGCCTCGCCCACATGCTGGCCGCCAGTTCGCTGGCTCGCCAGCCGGATCTGCGCCCCTGGCTGCAGAGCAGCGACTTGCCGATCCTCTATCTGTACGGTGCCGCCGACCTGAAATTTTCCACCCTGGCCAGCGAGCTGCTGACCGCCTGCCCGGCCATGCAGGGAGCCCAAATTCTGGCGGCCGGCCACAATCTGCATCTCACCCACGCCGACGAGGTCGCCGCCGTTTTGGTGCCCTGGTTACAACGTCAGCTACCCGCTTTCGCTATCCCCGACTCAGAGGAGACGACTTCATGAACTCATCATCCCAGGAACAACTGGACCACTGGTACGCACCGGCTCACTGGCACGACTGCAGCGGCGACTTTCAGGACATCTGCTACCACAAATCCGAGGAGGGGATCGCCAAGATCACCATCAACCGCCCTCAGGTACGCAACGCCTTCCGGCCATTGACGGTGCAGGAGATGATGGATGCATTGAATGACGCCCGCTTCGATGCCGGCATCGGTGTCATCATCCTCACCGGAGCTGGCGATCTCGCCTTCTGCTCCGGCGGCGATCAGAAGGTGCGCGGCGACTACGGCGGCTATCAGGACGACGAAGGCACCCACCACCTGAACGTCCTCGACTTCCAGCGCCAGATCCGCACCTGCCCGAAACCCGTCATCGCCATGGTGGCCGGTTACGCCATCGGTGGAGGTCATGTGCTGCACATGATGTGCGATCTGACCATAGCCGCCGACAATGCCCGTTTCGGCCAGACCGGTCCCAAGGTTGGCTCCTTCGACGGTGGCTGGGGCGCCTCCTACATGGCACGCATCGTCGGCCAGAAGAAGGCCCGGGAGATCTGGTTCCTCTGCCGTCAATACGATGCGACCGAAGCCCTGGAGATGGGGCTGGTCAATACCGTAGTACCCCTGGCCGAGCTGGAGCGGGAGACAGTCCGTTGGTGCCGGGAAATCCTGCAGCACAGTCCGATGGCTCTGCGTTGCCTGAAGGCGGCGCTCAATGCCGATTGTGATGGGCAAGCCGGGCTGCAAGAGCTCTCCGGAAATGCGACTATGCTCTTCTATATGACCGAAGAGGGTCAGGAAGGGCGCAATGCCTTCAATGAGAAGCGCCGCCCCGACTTTTCCAAATTCAAACGGAATCCATGATGAACGCCAGTCTCTATCGCTACCGGCTGCCACTCAGCCAACCCCTGCGGTTCCACGATCGCCAGATCTCGGTGCGTGAGGGACTGCTGCTGAAATGGGAAAACAACTGGGGCGAGATAGCCCCGCTGCCCGGCTTCTCGAAAGAGAGCCTCGCCGAGGCCGAGGCCGAGGCACTGCTCTGCCTCAAAGGGCTTAAACAGGGGCGCCACATCGAGCCCCTGCTCCCCTCGGTACAGTTCGGGTTTGACTGCGCACGGCGGCAGTGGCCGCTCAAGATGAATGCCCCTCACTCTCCCTATATTCTGCTGCTGGGCAGCCCCGACGAGGTAGTCTGGAGCTGGCGGGAGTGGCTGTATGACTATCCGGCCAAGGCCAAGGTCAAGGTGGCGCGCCACTCGATGCGCGACGAGATCGCCATGGTTCGCGAGCTCTGTCGGCTGGCCCCCAAGCTCAAGCTGATCCTCGATGCCAACTGCGGTTGGACGCGCGAAGAGGCCTGGACCTTCATGAGCCATCTGAATGCCGCCAACATCGAATACATCGAGGATCCCTGCGCCCGGCTCGAGGACATTCGCGCCGTCGCCAGCCATACCGGCATTCCGGTGGCCCTCGACGAACTGCTGAGCCTGGAGCCCAACTGGGAGCCCTTCCCGCAGCTCAAGGCGATCATCATCAAACCGACGCTGATCGGCTCCCTGGCGCGCTGCAAGGCACTGGTCGACAAGGCTCACGCCACCGGTCTCAAGGTCGTCTTCTCCTCCTGCTATGAATCCCAGCTCGGCAACCGTCAGCTCGCCCAACTGGCTAGCGAGTGGGCCCCCGAGCAGGCACCAGGCCTGGATACGCTGCGCTACTTCACCACCAATGTTCTCAAATCGGAGACCTTGACCGTCAACGAACAGCAGTTGGAACTGCTATGGCAGAGCTGATTCCGGACGGGGCCGTCTGCTGCCCCGTTCGCCACCAGGCCCTGCACCACCCGCACAGACCCGCCATCCGTTTACCCCAGCGAGTGCTCACTTACGCCGAGCTCGACGAGCACCTCAACAGCCTGCAGCAGCAGCTCGCCGTCGCTGGATTGCGACGCGGCGATCACCTGGTGACCGTCGCGGCCAACGACCTGTCGTTGTTGCTACTCGCCTGGGCCGCGTTACGCCAGGGGCTGGTGCTCTGCCCGCTCAATCCGCGCCAGCCTGCCGCCCAGTGCCGACGGTTGATGCGGCGGCTCGACGCCAAGGCCTGCTGGTTGTCCCCCGATTGGCCGGAGGCCGGTGCCGGTGACTGGCCCTGCCCAGCACTGAGACTCGACCCGGCTCAGTCGCTCCCTGCCGAACCCGGTGAGCTCTGGCTGGCAGCGCAACAGCTGACCAATCTAATCCTCACCTCCGGCAGCAGTGGCGAACCCAAGGCGGTGGCTCACCGTCTGGCGGCCCATTGGGCCAGCGCCCGTGGCTCCGCCGAGGCGATCCCGTTGCAGCCCGGAGATGGCTGGTTGCTCTCCTTGCCACTGTTTCATGTCGGCGGCTACGCCATTCCGTGGCGCTGCTTCCTGGCGGGGGCCTGCGTGGTGCTGCCCGATCCGGATTGCTTACTCAGTGAGCACTTATTGGGGGAAACCATTACGCACCTCTCCTTGGTGCCGACTCAGCTCTACCGCCTGCTGCAGAGCCCGGAGTTCCGGCTGGAGCGGACGGCGGTGCGTCATCTGCTGCTCGGTGGTGCCCCCATCCCCGCCAGCCTGGTGGCGACCTGTCAGGCCCAGGGCATGACCCCGCAGGTCAGCTATGGCCTCTCCGAGATGGCGACCCAGGTCTGTACCCGTTACGCCGATGGCCACTCCGCGTCGCTGGGCAAGCCCCTGCCCGGCCGCGAACTGAAACTGGTCGATGGCGAGATCTGCGTGCGCGGTGCCACCCTGTTCAGCGGCTATTACCGTGCTGGCCACTTGGAGTCAGCCCTGGATGCCGAGGGGTGGTTTCACACCGGCGATCTGGGTGAGCTCACGGCGACCGGTGAGCTGCTGGTGCTGGGCCGGCGCGACAACCGCTTCATCTGCGGTGGCGAGAATATCCAGCCCGAGCTCATCGAACAGGCGCTGCTGCAGCATGACGCCGTACAACAGGCGCTGGTCGTGCCGCTAGCCGATGCCGAATGGGGCATGGTGCCGGTGGCCTTCATTGACTGGCGGCCAGCCCCGGATAACACCTCGACGAGTGAGCAACCACTCACCGAACTGGGCTCCTGGCTGCGGCAACGGCTGGCCAGTTACCTCATCCCCCGCCATTGGCTACCCTGGCCCCAGCAGGCCAGCGCCGGACTCAAACCAGGTCGCTCGCAGCTGACCGAACTGGCGCGCCAGCAGTTGACGCCGCTCTGAGCCCTAATGCCAGTTGCATTCGCGAAGGCGAGAGAGCCTGTTGAGCCAACCGTTGGCGGCAGGGATGCCGCCATCGAGCCCCTAGGGAAGGGTTTACGGCGAGTTGGCGAGAAAGGATGTCTCGCCCGAACCACTTAACTGACCAGCATTCCCCCTCTACGCCGGGGTAAGTCGGGGCCGTTTTCCTTGGTTTTACCCCCACAAATCCGTATAGTCGGCACGTTTCTTCGACAGGGTGATCACTATGTTTCAAGACAATCCGCTGCTGGCGCAGCTCAAACAGCAGCTCCGCGACAACATCCCGAAAAAAGAGGGGGTCGTGCGTGGCTCCGACCGCGGCTTCGGCTTCCTGGAAACCGACAACCGCGAGAGCTATTTCATTCCGCCACAGCAGATGAAGAAGGTGATGCACGGTGACCGCATCACAGCCCTGATCCGCACCGAAAACGAGAAAGAGCAAGCCGAGCCCGATAGCCTGATCACCCCGTTTCTGACCCGCTTCGTCGGCCGCATCAAGCTGATCAAGGATCGCCTGAACGTGGTGCCGGATCATCCGGTACTCAAGGAGGTGATCAAGGCCCGTCCGATCAAGGGGCTGGACGAGAAACAGTTCGCCGAAGGCGACTGGGTCGTCGCCAACCTCAAACGCCACGGCCTGACCGATGGCAGCCACTTTGCCGAGATCAGCGAACGCATCACCAGCGGTGATGATCCCGAAGCTCCCTGGTGGGTGGTGTTGCGCCGCCATGATCTGCCGCGTAGTGCACCGGCCGATGCCGATAGCTGGCAACCACTGGAAGAGGATCTGCCCCGCGCCGATCTGACCGTGCTGCCCTTCGTCACCATCGACGGCGCCTCCACCAAGGACATGGACGATGCCCTCTATGTCGCTCCTCATGCCGAGGGGTGGTTGCTGACCGTCGCCATCGCCGATCCGACCGCCTATGTGGCACCGGGCAGCGCCATCGATGAAGAAGCCGCCAAGCGCGCCTTCACCGTCTATCTGCCGGGCCGCAACATCCCGATGATCCCGCGCACCCTGAGCGACGAGCTCTGCTCCCTGAAAGAGGGCGAGCCACGCCACACCCTCTGCTGCGAGCTGCTGATCCGCCGCGATGGCAGCATAGCGCCAGACTTCCGCTTCTTCGCCGCCACCATCTGCTCCCAAGGCCGTCTGATTTACGATCAGGTCTCAGACCTGCTCGAGCATGGTCAGGCCGAAGGCTTCAACCCGAATGCCACCATCCTCGAACAGATCCGGGCTCTGGAGGCGATCACCGCCGCCCGCAACGCCTGGCGTAGCGAGCATGCGCTGGTGTTCAAGGACAAGCCGGACTACGCCTTCAAGCTGAACGAGGCCGGGGAAGTGGTCGCCATCGTGGTCGAACCGCGCCGCATCGCCAACCGCATGGTGGAAGAGGCGATGATCGCCGCCAACATCTGCGCCGGTGAGTTCCTGAGCAAGACCCCGGGCTATGGCATCTTCAACGTCCATCCGGGTTTCGACCCCGAGAAGCTGCAGGGTGCCATGGAGCTGTTGAGCAACCATCAGGCGCCGATTGCCGATGAGCGCATCAATACCCTCGAAGGCTTCTGCCAGCTGCGCCGCTGGATGGATGGCCTGCCGAGCCCGTTCCTCGACAGCCGCATCCGTCGCTTCCAGACCTTCTCCGTGGTCTCGTCGCAACCGGGCCCCCACTTCGGTCTCGGCCTGCCGGCCTACGCCACCTGGACCTCACCGATCCGTAAATATGGTGACATGGTCAACCACCGCATCATCAAGGCGCTGCTGCGCAATGCTGAGTGCCCGGAAGAATCCAGTGCCGAGCTGACCCAGATCCTGAGCGATGCCCGCCGCAAGAACCGCTTCGCCGAGCGCGACATCGGTGACTGGCTCTATGTACGCTTCCTGCAACCCGCCATTGGCTCTGGACAGATCTTCAACGCCGAGATCATCGACGTGGTACGCGGTGGTCTCAAGGTTCGACTGCTGGAAAATGGCGCCGTCGCCTTCATCCCGGCCGGTCAGATCTTCGCCGACAAGAAACGACTGAACTGCAGCTGGGACGATGGCCGCGTCTATCTGGATCAGGAACCGCGCTTCGAGCTGGGACAACAGATCCAGGTCAAGCTCAAGGACGCTATCGAAGCCACCCGTTCCCTGGTCGCCACCCTGGCCGAGCCGCTGGATGCCCGCACCCAGAGCGAGAGCCACGAAGAGCTGGAGCACGAGGTGCGCGAGGCCCAGGCCGAGGCTCTCGATCAGGTTGCCAGCGAGGCAGACGATAGCGATATCTGAGGCTCACCCGCTCGATAGCTAGACTCATCAGGCCCTGTTTATCAGGGCCTGATGCTTTCTGCGACGGTGGGAAGTGACGCATGGAATCGGCGACCGACCTTGGTTATCGTGGAGCCATCCGAGTAATTATCAGGGGAGCCGGAGAGATGAGTGAACGGGAGAAGATGCGCAGCGGTGAGGCCTTCGATGGCCGGGATCCGGAAATCATAGCGCTGCGGGATCGGGGACAAACCCTGCTGCGCGAGCTGAACCACTACAAGGCTGGCGATAGCCGCCATCAGGAGATTTGCAGCGAACTGTTCGAGCACCTAGGCCCCGGCAGCATCGTCTCGACTCCCTTCTGCTGCGAGTTCGGCAGTAACATCCGCATCGGCACTCACAGCTACATCAACTTCAACGTCACCATGCTGGATGTCGGCCCCATCGTCATCGGTGATAACGTGATGATAGCCCCCAACGTCCAGCTCTATACCGCTACCCATGATGAAGACGCCCTGCTGCGCCGCAGTTGGGCCGTCTATGGCAAAGCCATCACCATAGGCGACGATGTCTGGATCGGCGGCGGTGCCATCATCTGCCCTGGGGTCACGATCGGCCCGCGCAGCATCATAGGCGCAGGCGCCGTGGTGACCCGAGACATCCCCGCCGACGTGGTGGCACTCGGCAACCCAGCGCGCGTGGTCCGGCAAGTCGGGAGCCAGTCAGCAGAGATCCGCCCCCACGACTCATGATGCGATGGGCTTCGGCCCCTAGGGCGTTAGGCTGGTCGTCAAAAACACCATCGGCAGTTGCTCTTTGTTTAGGTTGCTCCCGATATGCTGGCCGCCTGTTCTCCCCCGAGGGGCTGCATCTTGGCAACACTCGATATGCTGAACCAGCAACTATTTTTGGCGATCTATGCCGGAGCCCAGGCGGCGCCATGGCAAATCGCACTCGCCACACTCATCGCTCAATGGCTGATCTATGCGCTGCCGCTACTGCTGGGGCTGATGTGGTTCAGCGGCTCGCCCGCCACCCGGCGAACGATCTCGGCGGCCGGCATCAGCCTGCTGTTGGCACTCGGTAGCAGTCTGCTGATCGGCATCCTCTATCCCCATCCGCGCCCGTTTATGGTCGGCCTCGCCACAGCACTGCTGGCGCATGCGCCGACACCATCGTTTCCAAGCGACCATGCCACCGTCTGCTTTACTGTCGGCTTCAGCCTGCTCTTCGGCCTGTGGCGGTGGCTCGGCATAGTGACACTGGGGATTGGCGCTCTGGTCAGCCTGGCTCGCGTCTATCTGGGGATCCACTACCCACTCGATATCCTCGGCGGCCTGTTGCTGGGGCTATTCACCGCCTGGCTGGTCTGGTGGGCAATGGCACGCTGGCAAGCCAATTCCGCAACTCTGATTGACCCTGAGTAATCGGGCCGATGGGCCACTCGATGACTGCCGCAACATCGGAATTTGCTCAGGGTTGATCCAGCCAGAAAAAGGTTCAGTCCACGCTATCGGTTGGCAATGACGAGGGATGGCGTCCAGAAACACCCCGCCCCGTGTGCGGGGTGTCTCATGGCTAACGCCTCACAGTCGGGTGATCAACCGTTCGGCGGGCAGACGGGACTTGGGCAGTGCGGCGTTGAAGTCCTGCGCGCTGCGATGGCCGATGCTGGCCACCACCACACTCTTGAGGCCGAGCTCGCTCAGACCCAGGGCGGCATCCAGTTTCTCGGGAAAGAAGCCTTCGATCGGCGTGGCGTCGAGCCCCAGGGTGGCGGCCCCCATCAGCAAGAAACCCAGCGAGATGTAGGCCTGGCGGGCCATCCACTCCTGCTGCTTCTGAGGCGTGGTGCTATTGAGACCCACATAGTAGCGACGAGCGGCATCACTGCCCTTTTTCGCCTCCTCATTGCCACCGAAGCGGCCATCCTGCTCCTCCTGAACCAACAACGCCTGCAGATGGGCGTCATCCAGTTCGGTCTTGGTGGCAATCACCACGGTCAACGGGGCGCTACGCACCTTTTCCATGTTGTGTTCGGTCAGGGTCGGTACCAGCGTCTCCTTGCCCGCCTCCGAGGTGATGAGGAAGAAGTGCCAAGGCTGCGAGTTCACCGACGAGGGGCTAAAACGCAGGATCTCCTGCAACCGCTGCAACTGCTCCTCGCTGAGCGGGCGTTGCGGATCATAGGCTTTGCAGGTGTGACGGGTACGCACGAGTTCGGCGATCTTCATGATGAATATCCTTGGCTAGTCGGCAAAAGTCAGGTTAGGAAAACTCCACCTCGCCATAGTACACCGACCCGCCATCCGCGATAACGCCCCATTTGCACCATGCTCTGCTGCTGCAGGCTCAATAATCCAGAGTGCGTCAAAAATCCGCATAAAGGGCGCAATTCGTTGTTTGTGTTGCGGTATCGGGGCAACGTGACACCGACACGCCGTGGATCCATCCCTGGAGTCTCGAAGGCATCATCCCTGATGCCTACGGTCGGCTTACACGTTATCCCCTCCTCCCCATTCATGTTCCGCCAACGAACCCACCGGAAAAAATCTGCATAAAAAAACCCAGCGACAACGGCCGGGTTTGAAGTAGCAGTGCGGACCGAGTTAGCCGGTGATCCCGCAGTGACGCAGCAGGGCGTCGATGGTCGGTTCCCGGCCACGGAAGGCACGGAACAGCGCCATCGGCGAGCGTGAGCCGCCCATCTCCAGGATCTGATGCAGGAAATCTGCCCCGGTCTTGGCGTTGAAGATCCCCTCCTCCTCGAAGCGCGAGAAGGCGTCGGCCGAGAGCACCTCCGCCCACTTGTAGCTGTAGTAGCCCGCCGCATAGCCACCGGCGAAGATGTGGGAGAAGCTGTGCTGGAAGCGGTTGAAGGCAGGCGCCGGGAAGACCGACAGCTGGCGCACATCGTCCAGCACCGCTTGCACCCGAGCACCCTGGGCCGGATCGAACTCGTGGTGCAGGCGGAAATCGAACAGCGAGAACTCCAGCTGACGCAGCATCTGCATGGCCGACTGGAAGTTCTTGGCCGCCAGCAGGCGATCCAGCTCGGCCTGGGGCAACGGCGCGCCAGTCTCGTGATGGCCGGAGAGGAAGGCCAGCGCCTCGGGCTCCCAGCACCAGTTTTCCATGAACTGGCTCGGCAGCTCGACGGCATCCCAAGGCACTCCATGGATCCCCGCCACCCCCGCCACGTCGATCTGGGTAAGCATGTGGTGCAGACCATGACCGAATTCGTGGAACAGGGTCACCACCTCATCGTGGGTAAACAGGGCCGGCTGGTCACCCACCGGGCCGTTGAAGTTGCAGGTCAGATAGGCCACCGGCCGTTGCAGGGTGCCATCCTGGCGGAAACGGCGGCCGATGCAGTCATCCATCCAGGCGCCACCACGCTTGTGCGGACGGGCGTACAAGTCCAGATAGAAGCTGCCACGCAGCTCCCCGGCACTGTCGAAGATGTCGTAGAAGTTG
>JAYRLO010000290.1:0-3631 GCA_041905215.1 Aeromonadaceae bacterium | reverse complement strand
AGTTATTGACCCTGCTAGCCCCGCTGGAGCACGCCCCCACCCGTCAACGGGTGTTGGCCGAACGGGCGATGAATCGGGCCCTGCAGGGCGGCTGCCAGGTGCCTATTGGCGCTTATGCCGAGCTGGAGGGCAGCGACCTCTGGTTGCGCGGCCTGGTGGGTCTCCCGGATGGCAGCCGGATCCTGCGGGCGGAGCTGCGCGGAGCGGCCAACGAGCCCGAGGCTCTCGGCCAGGCGTTGGCGGAACAACTGCTGACTCAGGGTGCGGCTGAACTGCTGGCCGAGGTCTACGGCGCATGAAACCGCTGATTTTACGCCCCGAGCCCCAAGCCAGTGCGCTGGCCGAGCAGCTGCGCGATGGCGGCCACGATCCCGTGGTCTCACCGCTACTGAGCATAGTTCCGGGTGAGGGTCTCCCCCGGCTGGCCTCCGCGTTGAGTAGCCATGACCGCTTGATCGCCATCAGTAGCCATGCGGTCGAACAGGCCGCCATCTGGCTGGCTCAGCAGGGGGGCAGTTGGCCCGAGATCCCTACCTTTGCGGTAGGTGCGGCAACGGCAGCCTGTTGGCGCGAGAACGGGGTCGTCGCTCAGGTGCCGGACGATGCCCGTAGCGAAGGGCTGCTGGATCTGCCGGCGCTGCACGATGTCGCCGGATGCCGCATCCTGATACTGCGCGGCAACGGCGGCCGCGAGTTCCTGGCCGAGCAGTTGCGGGCGCGCGGCGCTCTGGTCGACTATTGCGAGTGCTACCGCCGCCACTGGCTTCCCCTTGAGGGTGAAACCCTGTGCACACAGTGGCGTACAGCCGGAGTCGACAGTGTTATCATCAGCAGCGGTGAGATTCTCCGGCGCCTTCTGGAGCTGGTTCCAACCACTGAAGGTTCCTGGCTTCATCAGTTATTGTTTATTGTCCCCAGCCACCGTGTCGCCACACTGGTGGAGGAGGCCGGACTCCCTGCGCCCCGCATCGCACAGGGCGCCACGCATGCCGCCATGGTGGCGGCACTCGGCAAGAGGAATTAGGCATGTCAGAACACGAATCGGCCACCCAGCTTCCTACCAGCGAGGAGCAAGCGGCAACAACCGCCACGGCTTCCCCCACTCCGGCGCCACAAGCCGGTGGCGGATGGCGCCAGCATTGGCTCGCCGCCTTGGCAATCCTGCTGGTATTGGTGGCCTGTATCGGAGCCTACCTGCACGACACCTGGCGCAATGAACAGCGAATGGCCCAGCTGCACGCCCTGGAGCTGCAACTGGTCGAGCTGCAACAGCAACAACCCGCCTTGCAGGAGAACGACCTGCAACGCCGTCAGCAACTGCAGAACCTGAGCGAAAGTCAGCAACAGTTGACCGATAAACAGACCCAGTTGGAGAAACAGCTGCTGAAGCTGGAGAGCCGTCGCCCCAACGACTGGCTGCTGGCCGAGGCGGATTATCTGGTGCGCATGGCCGGACGCAAACTCTGGCTGGAGCGCGACGCCACTGCCGCCCAGATGTTGCTGATCGAGGCGGATAACCGCCTACGGGATCTCAACGACGCCAGCCTGTTGCCACTGCGTCAAGCCTTGACCAGCGATCTGGCCAAGCTCAAGGAGCTGCCGATCCTCGACCGCGAGGGCATGGTGCTGCGCATCGGCGCCCTGATCGACAACGTCGACCAGCTGACCTTGCTGGGTATCAACCCGCCACCTCGTAGCGAAGAGGATGCAGCCACCGAACTCAGCGATGAACTGGGAGACTGGCGCAGCAATCTGCACAAGAGCTGGAGCGCGTTCAGCGAAAACTTCATCACCATCCGTCGGCGCAATGGCAATACCGAGGCGTTGATCTCGCCGCAACAGACCTGGTACCTGAAGGAGAATCTGAAGACCCGTCTGCTGCAGGCTCAGCTGGCTGTCTACCGTGAGCAACAGGCCGTCTATGAAGACAATCTCACCAAGGCAGACAAGTGGCTGGAGCAGTATTTCGACCCGAACGACACCGTCAGTCAGTACATGCACAGCGAGATAGCCAAGCTACTGGAACAGCCTGTGGTGCTGGAGTATCCCAAGCAGTTCGCCAGTCAGCATCAGCTTGAAGAGCTGGTTCATCAACGCCTGCAACATCTGATGGCACAGTGAGGAGAGACACATGATTCGTCTGTTTCTGTTACTGGTGGTCATAGGCGCGGCCATGGTCTGTGGCCCTCTGCTGGCAGGCAACAAAGGCTATGTGCTGATTGCCATCGGTGACTACACCATCGAGATGACGGTGATCAGTGCCGGCATTCTGGCCCTGTTGCTCTACGGAGTGCTCTGGTGCACCGAACGACTGCTGTTGCGCCTGTTCCACATCAAGGGCTCAACCCGTCGCTGGTTTAGCGAACGCCGTCGTCGCAAGGCACGCGAACGCACGCTGGCCGGGACCCTGGCGCTAGCCGAAGGACAATTCCAGCAGGCCGAGACTCTGATGCGCAAGAGTGCTCCGGATAGCGACCAGGCCCTGCTGAACTATCTGTCGGCTGCCGAGGCGGCCCAGGCCCAGGGGCAGACCGAGCGACGGGACGCCTACCTGCAGCAGGCTGCTGAACAGCATCCGCGAGCCTCCCTGGCGGTCAGCCTGATCCGCGCCCGCCTGCTGCTGCGCCAGCAACAGTACCCCGAGGCCGAGAGGTTGTTGCAGAGCCTCGACCAGACACATCCACAACACGCCGTCATCCAGCAACTCCTCAAGGAGTGCTACCTGGCCCTCGGCCATTGGTCGCAACTGCTCGCCCTGTTACCGCAACTGAGCAAGCGCAAGCAACTGAGTGCCGACGAGTTGCAACAGTTGCAGCAGCAGATCTATCCACCGCTGTTTGCCGAGCGAGCCGCCTCTGCTGGACGTGATGGCGTCATGGAGCTGTGGCAGGAGCTGCCCCGCGCCCTGCGCCAGGACGCAACCACCCAAGCGGCGGCCGCGACCGCATTCATCAAGTTGGGGGATGAAACCCAAGCCCAAGAGATATTGCTCGATGGTGTGCGGCGCTCACTGCATCCCTCTTTGCTGGCCGTGGTGCCGCAACTGCAGCAACCAGCCCCCAAGTTGCTAGCCCAGTTGCAAAAGGCGGAACAGAGCGCGGAATCTTCAGCGGCGTTGCTCCAAGCCATCGGCATCCTGCTGTTGCGACAACGCGAGATGGAGCGGGCTCAGGGATATCTGGAGCGCGCGGTCGCCCTGCAACCGCAAGCCACGGCCTACCGAGCCCTGGCCGAACTGATGGAGCAACAGCGGCTGTTCGAGAAGGCCAACTTCTATTACCGACAAAGCAGCGCCGTTTAACCCCCAAAAACCTGGTCGACAGCCGGCTTCTGTCGACCAGCGCCGAATATTGAACTGCCGGAATTGACAGGGTTCCTCTTGCTCTCCACCATCGGTCGATCTGGCAAGAAACTTGCCTCCCCTTCATCCTTCGTCCGGCTTGAGAGAAAGAGCGCCATGCGTCACCGATTCAACTTCCGCCATCCCGACGCCAGAGCCGCCACCCCGCTCGAGCTCGCAACCCTGGGCCTGCTCGGCTTGCTGATGCTCGCCACTCTGTTGCTCCCCATCATCCGCACCGAATCGCTCTTCTATCCGGCCTACCATCTGAAATTCGGCAAGGTCGCCGAG
>JAYRLO010000289.1:0-3698 GCA_041905215.1 Aeromonadaceae bacterium | reverse complement strand
AAGGTACGCGCCTCATCGGCTAGGATTGGCACCACGCGCTGACCAACCGACTTGTCTTTCAGCAGCACGTTCAGCGAACGCACGAAGGCCATGGTGGTGGAGATCTCGCGGTTCTGCTCGCCCAGCAAAGCTTCAAAAGCGGAGAGCTCGGGGATATCCAGCTTGACTGTGGTCTGTGGCAGACGGCTCGGCAGATAGCCCTTCAGCGCGGTACGGCGCTCATGCAGGTAGTTCCACTCGGCTGAGCCCTGCTCGAAGGAGAGGTAAGGCAGCTCGGCCAGTTGCTCATCGGAAACCGGCACGTCGAAGCGATCCCGCAGGTGACGCACGGAGTCCAGCTCCATCTTCTTGACCTGGTGGGCAATGTTCTTGCCCTCGGCCGCATCGCCCATGCCGTAACCCTTGATGGTCTTGGCCAGGATGACGGTCGGCTTGCCGGTGGTCGCGTTGGCACGCTTGAAGGCCGCGTAGACCTTGCGCGGATCATGGCCACCTCGATTAAGGCTGAAGATCTGCTCGTCGGTCCAATCGGCCACCAGGGCGGCGGTCTCCGGATACTTGCCGAAGAAGTGTTCACGCACGTAGGCACCATTCTTCGACTTGAAGGTCTGGTAGTCGCCGTCCAGGGTCTCGTTCATCAGTTGCAGCAGTTTGCCGGAGCTGTCCTTCTGCAACAGCTCGTCCCACTTGCTGCCCCAGATCACCTTGACGACATCCCAGCCGGCGCCACGGAACAGACCTTCCAGCTCGTTGATCACCTTGCCGTTGCCGACCACGGGGCCGTCCAGACGCTGCAGGTTACAGTTGATGACGAAGATCAGGTTGTCGAGCTTCTCGCGGGCAGCGATGGTAATGGCGCCCTTGGACTCCGGCTCATCCATCTCGCCGTCACCGAGGAAGGCGTAGACCTTCTGCTCTGAGCAATCTTTCAAGCCGCGGTCGGTCAGGTACTTGAGGAAGCGCGCCTGATAGATGGAACCGATAGGGCCCAGACCCATAGAAACAGTCGGGAACTGCCAGAAGGTCGGCATCAGTTTCGGGTGCGGATAGGAGGAGAGACCCTGGCCATCCACTTCCTGACGGAAGCTGTCGAGCTGGGCCTCGCTCAGGCGACCCTCAACGAATGCACGGGCATAGACGCCCGGAGAGATGTGGCCCTGGAAGTAGACCAGATCGCCGCCATCCTTGTCGTTGCGGGCACGGAAGAAGTGGTTGAATGCCACCTCGTAGATGGTGGCCGATGAGGCAAAGGAGGACATGTGTCCGCCCAGATCCAGCCCCTTCTTCGACGCCCGCAGCACTATCATGACCGCATTCCAGCGGATGATGGAGCGAATGCGCTTTTCCAGCTCTTTGTTGCCGGGATAGGCCGGTTCATCGCTGGTAGCAATGGTATTGATGTAATCGGTCAACAGAGTGCCGCCCTTGCCACTGCTGGCCAGGTCGACACCGGCTTTGCGGGCCTGGTCGGTCAGTTGATCGATGATGAAGCGAGCGCGCTCCGGGCCTTCTTCTCGCAGCAGGGATTCAAGGGCCTGAAGCCACTCGCTGGTCTCTACCGGATCCACATCGTTTCTGAGGAGTTCAGACATGGCTGTTTCCTATCTCGTTAACGGCATAAGCGTTTTGAATGACGATATGGGCACACTCGTGGTCAGTTTGGATGCTGACGAACCTGACGCGTCTGGCGTTGGGTGCGTAGCTCTTCACGCTGAATATCCAGCAAGGTGTCCTCAATAAAGGCCAGATGCTCATGACACGCATCTCGGGCCTGTTCCGGTTGCCCGGCCAGGATCGCCGCAATCAAGTCTGCTCGATGACGACGGATCCGGTTAACCACGCCCGGACGCTGATTCAGAACCTCGATGTTGCGCAAGATATTGCGCTCCAACAGGCCACGCAGCGCCCGGACCAGATGTAGCAAGACCGCATTATGGGAAGCTTCCATCATGGCCAGATAGAAATCTGTGACCGCATCGGCTTCGCCAGGCAGGTCACCGGTTTGCTGGGCCTGCTCGATGGCTACTTGAGCCAAGCGAATGCGATCGAAGTCGGTCGTCGTGCCTCGCAGGGCGGCGTAATAGGCCGCCACACCTTCGAGCACATGACGAAACTCCAACAGATCAAACTGGGATTCCGGGTTGTTCAGCAGCAGTTCGAACAAGGGATCGGTCAGACCACGGTTCAACTCCTGCTGCACATAGGTTCCCCCACCCTGACGCCGCCACAGCAACCCCTTGGCCTCCAGGCGCTGGATGGCTTCACGCAACGACGGACGAGACACCTGAAACTGCACCGCGAGCTCACGCTCAGGCAGCAGTTTCTGTCCGGGTTGCAGGCTGCCATCCACTATCATCTGCTCGAGTTCAGAGACGATAGCATCTGCCAGTTTCGGGGCTTGGTTCTTGCGCATGGGCATGATGAGTTCTTTAATTGGTATTACCAATACATCAATATGTAACGAAAATTAGCAACTCATTTAACAAATGTCCATACAAAAAATGATCTCCGTCAACAGAATCGTCAATCTGTGACAAAACCAGCCGTTAATGGTCAGACCTAAGGGTTTCATTGCGACTCAGATGACGCAATTCAGCCATCGGTGAAGAGGTGAGAAAAAGAGAAGAGCGAGTCAATTCGCAGTGGGTCAGTTACTCAACCGCAGGCGGCTCGGATGCTGCCTGCAGGGCGCCATGGGAAGTCAGTTGCGATACAGCCGACGACTGGCGTCAAGGTGCCAACAGGCCGCGAAAGAAGCCCCAGTCGAACCCTTCGCCGGGGTCGGTTTTGCGCCCGGGCGCTATGTCGCTGTGGCCGACGATGCGCTCCGGCGTCAGTTGCGGATAGTGGTTAAGCAGGGTGCGGGTCACGGCGGCCAGGCTTAAATATTGTTCCTTGGTATAACCACTGCTGTCTGTCCCCTCCAGCTCGATGCCGATAGCAAAGTCGTTACAGGCGGTTCGACCGTCGAAACTGGAGACCCCGGCGTGCCAGGCACGGCCATCGAACGATACATATTGCACCGCCTCCCCGTCGCGGCGGATCAGGCAGTGGGCCGAGACCTGCAGGCTGGCGATCTCGGCGAAATAGGGGTGGGCCTGGGGATCGAGCCGTCCCAGAAAGAGATCGTCAATCCAGGGGCCGCCAAACTCCCCCGGTGGCAGGCTGATGCCGTGGACCACCAGCAGCGAGACCTCGCCATGGGGGCGTTCATTCTGGTGGGGCGAAAGCAGCTTTCGAGCCTCCCGCAGCCAGCCGTTCTCCAGCGTCAACTTCATCTCCGACATCCGCCACTCCATCCATTCATGCATCATTCAAACTGACCCTATTTGGGTCCAGCTACAGCGACCGGCGAGTGCACACAGACACGCCGTAAACCCATCCATGGGGGCTCCGCCGCGCCATCCCTGGCGCAGAGGGTCTGCTTAGCACTTCCCGATCTCCACCGCCCAATCACAGCCATTCCGAACAACTGGTTAGCCAAACACCTTGCTGCATCCTACGGATTTTGCCGCTCCGCCGCTATCCTTCAGCCTTCCAGTGAGGCCGCCAAAACCCAAGGCTCTGTCCCAGTTACCTGTTGGGAATCGCTACTACATCGACAAGGTGGCACACGCTGACTCGCCGTGAACCCATCCATGGGGGCTCCGCCGCGCCATCCCTGGCGCAGAGGGTCAGCTTAGCGCTACCCAAGTCGC
>JAYRLO010000288.1:0-3714 GCA_041905215.1 Aeromonadaceae bacterium | reverse complement strand
CGCAGAGACGCCGTGCATACGTCCCTGTAGGCTTGATGGCGGCATCCATGCCGCCAACACTCTGCTTTTCGTCCACGACTCCAGCTTCCATGATCAGTCGCGTTGGTTGGCTCTCGCTGCTGTTGAATCCAATGCCGTTCACTCAAGAGAGCGGCAGTAAGGTTCCCTTTCACCAACACGCCGTGAACCCATCCGTGGGGGCTCGATGGCGGCATCCCTGCTGCCAACGGTTGGTTCAATGGGAACACTCCCTGCCTTATCTGATCCGCTTTTGAATGCTCAACTTTCACTGGGCCTCGCCCGACGGCCAGCTCTGTCTGATTGCCGACAATGTCGCGTCTGCTGTGCGCCAAAGGTGCCGCCCCCAAGTTTAATTATCTGATAAATAACGACAAAAATTATGGAATGCCCCTTGCTGTATTCACTCCATGAGAGATGGCGGAGCCTGGCATGGATACATCTGGTATAGAAACTCCCGACGACATGAGCACTCCCGGCCTGGAAACTCCAGGCATGGCGCGCCAGGTCACGATCAACGACACCACGCTGCGCGATGGTGAGCAGTCGGCGGGCGTGGCCTTTACGCGTGCCGAGAAGGTGGCCATCGCCTGCGCCCTGCAGGAGGCCGGGGTTCCCGAGCTGGAAGTCGGCATCCCGGCGATGGGGGCGGAGGAGTGTCAACGCATCGCGGCGGTGCGCCGGGCGGTGCGTCACAGCGCGCTGATGGTCTGGTGCCGAGCCTCCATCGGTGAGGTGGAGCTGGCGGCCCGACTCGGCGTCGAGTGGGTCGATATCTCGATGCCGGTTTCCAGTCAGATGTTGGCGCACAAGCTGGGGCTGACCCGGATTGCGGCCGCCGAGCGGCTCGATGGGGTGGTGCGGCGGGCCCGGCAACTGGGGCTGCGAGTCTGCCTGGGGTGCGAGGATGCCTCGCGGGCCAGCGATGCAGAGCTGGCGCTGGTGGCCCGGCAGGCCAGCGAGCTGGGCATCCAGCGGCTGCGCTATGCCGATACCCTGGGCCTCCTGGATCCCTTCTCGACCCATGCCCACATTCAGGCGCTGCGCCGCCACTGGCAGGGCCAGCTGGAGATCCATGCCCACGACGATCTGGGGCTGGCCACCGCCAACACGCTGGCGGCGCTACGGGCCGGAGCGACCCATGCCAACACCACGGTCTTTGGCCTGGGTGAGCGGGCGGGCAATGCGCCGCTGGAGGAGGTGACCCTGGCGCTGCGTCAGTGCTATGGCCTCGATACCGGCATCGACAGCCGCCGCTTACCCGCCCTGTGTCAGCAGGTGGCGCGGGCCTCGGGGCGCCGGATCCCGAGCCAGAAGCCGCTGGTGGGATCCCTGGTCTTCACCCATGAGTCGGGGTTGCATGTCGATGGTCTGCTCAAGGATCGGCAGAACTATCAGGGGGTCGATCCGGCGCTGCTGGGGCGTGAACACCGGCTGGTGCTGGGCAAACACTCCGGCCGTCACGGCGTCATCGCCGTCTTCCAGCGGTTGGGCTATGCGTTGAGCGCCTGCGAGGCCGATGCGCTGCTGACTCGGCTGCGTGGCTTCACCGAACAGTACAAACGCAACCCGATCGAGGCCGAGTTACACCGCCTCTATCGCGATATCCAGTCGTCATGCGACGAAACCCAGCCACAGGAGGCAGTATGGAGTGGTTTATGAGCCTGGAGGGTGTCTCTGAACTGGAGAGCGCCGAGGATTTTCTGCACCATTTTTGTGTCCCCCATGATCCGGCCCAGGTGCGTCATCTGCGCCTGCACCTGATGCATGGTTTTCATCAACGACTGGCCGAGTTGAGTGCGGTTCCCGCCGATGAGGCCGGGCGCTTTGCCCAAGCCCAGGCGGTGCTGACGGCCGTCTATCAGGGGCTGACATCAGGGGGTGTGGCCGAACAGTCGAGCCTGCGGGTCTATCGGCGGCTCGATCCGCTGTTCATCCCCTTCAGCCAACTGACCGAGGTGAGCCTATGAGTCTGGATGCCACCTTCGACTATGGGGCCGCGGTGCGTCTGGTGCGCACCGTCCACAACGATGGCAGTTTCCCCGGCAAGAAACGCGGCGATCTGCTGGTGCGCAAGGGGGCCATCGGCCATGTGCGCGATATTGGCAGCTTCCTGCAGGATCAGGTGATCTACCAGGTGCACTTTCTCGAACTGGGCTATTCGGTGGGGTGTCGCGAGCAGGAGCTGCTACCGGCGGATGCCCCCTGGATCGACAGCGAATTTGAGTTCGGCGACTGGGTGGCGGCCACCAGCGGCCTGGCCGTGGCGGGCCAACTGCTGGTGCAGGCCGGGGATGTGGGGCAGGTGATGGCGGTACGGCGGGATCTGGATCCGCTGCGCTACGAGGTGCTGTTTGCCGACCGCCTGCTGCAGGTGCCGCTCTCGGCGATCACCTGGCGCCCCGGGGAGGCGCGACCATGAGCTGGCATGGCTACGCCAGCCTGCAACTGGCACAGGCCCACTTCAGTCAGCCGTTGTGGACGCTCGATGCGGCGCAACGGGCAGAGGTGGATAGGCAGCTCGAGCGCAAGCTGCAGTTGGAGGAGCAGGTTCTGGCTCACTCATTGGCCATCGACGTCATGCCGAGCGCCGCCGAGCTGCATGCCGCCCGGCAGAGCCTGCATGAGCGCTACGGCTCGGCCGAGGCCTGGCAGGCCATCATGGCGCAGATTGGCCTGAGTGAGAGTGAGCTGCAGCAGGCGCTGGCCCATGAGCTGCGGGTCTATCAGGTGCTCGAGCGGGTGGCAGCCACGGTGCAACCCATCTCCGAGAGCGAGGCCCGCCGTTACTACCTGGATCATCCGCGCCAGTTCCTGCGCCCGGAGCAGCGCGAGGTGCGGCACATTCTGCTGACGGTGGATGAGGAGCAGCCGGGGTGCCAGATGGCTGAGGTGCTCCCGCGTCTGCAGGCTTTGCAGGCCGAGTTGGCCGACGAACCCCACCGATTTGGCGAGCTGGCGCTGCGCCACTCCGAGTGTCCGACCGCT
This sequence comes from Aeromonadaceae bacterium, assembly GCA_041905215.1. Classification (GTDB taxonomy): domain Bacteria; phylum Pseudomonadota; class Gammaproteobacteria; order Enterobacterales; family Aeromonadaceae; genus Pseudaeromonas. The sequence continues at coordinate 708 of JAYRLO010000288.1, read as the reverse complement.
CTGGAGCGGGGGCGCATCGGCTATGTGGTGCCGGGCCAGCTCTACCCCGAGCTGGATGCTGTGCTGTTTGCGCTGCCGACCGGTGGGATCAGCGCCATCACCCAGAGCCCCATGGGGCTGCATCTGTTGCAGTGTCTGGACATTCGTGAGGCGGCCCCCATCCCGCTGGAGGAGGCGGTACCGCGGATCATCGAGCAGCAGTTCGTGCAGGCCTGTGCCCAGGCCCAGCGCCGCTGGCTGCGCAGTCTGCAGCGGAGAACTCAGGCGGCAATGCCGCCCCACTGAGGGTTGCCTCCTTGGCTTGACCAAGGGTTACTGTGCACAAGTCCCGTTGCTTTTGTAGGCCCGATTAGCGAAGCGTAATCGGGCGCATGGATCATTGGTTCGCGACCTTCGGTCGCTCTACAGGTGGATGAATTGCATTTGGGTGGGCGGTTGGGGTGTCTGTTGTAGGAGTCGAGCGTAGCTCGCGAACCTGCTGGAGCCTGATAGTGGTTCGCGATCTGCGCCATCATGATTGGCTGCGGAATGGGTATGGCTTGGGCCGTGCCGCCCTTGGTCGGCAATGGTGATTTGCCAACCTGCCGCTTGGCGGGGGCGGGTAAAGGGGCGCTGACCCGCCCCTTTACAATCCCGGGTCTTGGCGGGATGCCGGCTGCCGGGAAAGCCCCGAGCTACGGGCCGTTCTCCACCGGCCGGTCGCGACAC
>JAYRLO010000287.1:0-3761 GCA_041905215.1 Aeromonadaceae bacterium | reverse complement strand
GTTGCTTGCTGGATGTTGAGGGTAAATTACTCCGGCTTTACCAGCCACTCCAGGCGCCATTGGGCCTCTTCGCTCTGTGCCAGCCGCTGGCACAGGCGGGGTAACAGAGCGGCGAGTTGGGTATCCAGTTGCCAAGGGGCATTGAGGATCAGCATGCCTGAGCCGTTCATCCCCCATTCGTCGGGTTGGGCTGCCACTTCCAGTTCGGCGACCAGCACCGAGGGGAAGCCGGCGTGTTTGAACAACTCCAGCATGCTGCGACTGCGATCCGCCTCGAGGCCGAGGATCGGATACCAGAGTGCATAGATGCCGGTTGGCCATTTTTGATAGCCCTTTTTCAGCGTCTGGAGCACCTGGTGATAGTCATCCTTGAGCTCGTAAGGCGGATCCATCAGCACCAGACCGCGGCGCGGGGTCGGGGGCAGTAACGCCAGTAGCCCTTCGAAACCATCCCTGTGGTGGATGGCCGTGCGGCTGTCGCCGCCCATGTGACGACGCAGGATCTCGATCTCCTGATTGTGCAGCTCCATCAACAGTAACTTGTCTTGCTCACGCAGCAGGTGACGGGCGATCTCCGGCGATCCGGGGTAGAAGTGCAGATCACTTTCGTTGAGCGTGGCGATGACCTCGAGGTAATCAGCGAGCTCAGGCCAGAGTTCCCGCTCGGGCCATAGACGCGCGATGCCATCGAGATATTCAGCCTTTTTTTGGGCCCATTCACCGCTGAGGTCGTAGCAGCCGCCACCGGCGTGGCTATCCAGATAGCAGAAGGGTTTATCCTTGCTCTTGAGCTGAGCGATGATAAGCGCCTCGATGGCGTGTTTGAGTACATCGGCATGGTTACCGGCGTGAAAGGCGTGGCGATAACTCAGCATGTGAATTCCTCTGTGATGCTTGAAGAGCGGGTGGTGTCAGGCTGGCTGCCGATCAGAATGATATGTGCCTGTGATAGCAACAGCTGTGCGACAGATGGCGATTGCGCGATGCCGATAGATTCAAGATAGTCATTCAGTGGCGTCTGGCTAGCATCAGGGCGTTGCGCCTGGGGCAGAGCCGCCACTAACTTTTGTTGCAGTTGTCGTTCCAGTGTCAGCTCGTGGCTCAATAGCTCGGCATACCGCTCGGCGTCCACCTTGCCTTTGAGGGTGCGACGCAACAAACGCCATTGCTGCAATGGCGTTTGCAAGGGGGCCGCCGCATAGCGCAGTGGCTTATAGTCGACGGGCATCTCTTGAGCTTGCAACAGGGCCAACAGCAACAGCAGATTCACCTCGGCGCCCTGTTCGTGTTGCGCCCGCAGACACATCGGCTCGATGCCGGGCTGTTGGTACAGGGCGTAGCTTAATTGCCAGAGCCTACTCTCCGTCAGCAAAGGCTTGCTCCTTGGCTTCCAGCTCTTCGCCGAGAGTCATCCACTCGGTCTCGACGGCTTCGAGTTGCTGCGTGAGAGGCCCTTGTTGGGCTAGCAGGCTGGTCAGCTTGGCCTTGGCTCCCTCGGTGTATAGCTCCGGATCGGCGAGGGCCTGTTCGATATCGTTCAGTTGCTGTTGCAACTTGCCCATCTGACTTTCGAGCTTCTCCAGCTTCTGTTTCAACGGTCTGGTCGATTGCCGGAACTCAGCCTCGCGGCGTTTTTGATCCTTGCGGGCCGCCGCGGAGTTACTGCCACTTTCGCTATTGCCGTCATTGCTACCCTGGCTCTTTTCCAGCTCCAGTAGCCACTTGTGGTAGTCATCCAGGTCGCCATCAAATACTTCTACCCGCTGGTCATGAACCAGATAGAGATCATCGGTTGTGGTGCGCAGCAGGTGACGATCGTGCGAGACGATGACCATGGCCCCCTCGAAGCCTTGCAGGGCCATGGTCAGGGCCTCGCGCATCTCCAGATCCAGGTGGTTGGTGGGTTCATCGAGCAGCAACAGGTTGGGTTTTTCCCAGACGACCAGCGCCAGCACCAGGCGGGCTTTTTCGCCACCGGAGAAGGGGCCGATCGGCTCGAGAGCCTTGTCACCATGAAAACCGAAGCCGCCGAGGAAGCTGCGCAGCTCCTGCTCACTCTTATCCGGGGCCATCCTGGTCAAATGGGCCAGCGGAGTGTCGTCACCGCGCAGGTATTCGAGTTGATGTTGGGCGAAATAGCCAATCTTGACGCCTCGGGCCAGCTCCAACTTGCCGGATCGCGGCGCGAGTTCACCGGCCAACAGCTTGATGAAGGTCGACTTACCGGCGCCATTGCGCCCCAGCAGACCGATGCGCGAGCCGGGAACCAGATTCAGTTTGATCTTTTCCAGAATCAACTTGTCACCATAGCCGGCGCTGAGATTCTCCATGACCATCAGCGGCGTTGGCAGGGCATCAGGCTCCCGGAAGCTGAACTGGAATTGCGAATCGACGTGGGCGGGCAGGATCCGCTCCATCCGCTCCATGGCCTTGAGCCGACTCTGCGCCTGGCGAGCCTTGCTGGCCTTGTAGCGGAAACGATCGATGTAGGATTGCATGTGCGTCAGGGCAACCTGCTGCTTCTCATACAGGGACTGCTGTTGTGCCAGCATTTCGGCCCGCTGCAGCTCGAAGTCGGAATAGCCGCCGCTGTATTCGTTCAGCTTGCCATTTTCGATATGGATGATGCGGTTGATGACCCGATCGAGAAAATCGCGATCATGGGAGATCAGGATCAGGGTGCCGCGATAGCTGCGCAGCCAGCTTTCCAGCCAGATCACCGCATCCAGATCCAAGTGGTTAGTCGGTTCATCGAGCAGCAGCAGATCGGATCGACAAAGCAGTGCCTGAGCCAGGTTCAGGCGCATACGCCAGCCACCGGAGAAGGCGCGAACCGGTGAATTGTGCTGATCGCTGGTAAAGCCCAAACCGTGCAGCAGAGTACCGGCACGGGCGCGAATGCTGTAACCGCCGATGGCTTCGAGCTTGCCGTGCAAGTCGGCGACCTTGATGCCGTCCCCTTGCTGCTCAGCCAGCTCCAACTCTTGCTCCAGGCGACGATATTCATGGTCACCGTCGATCACATAGTCGAGAGCCGGTTTGTCGAGGGCTGGGGTTTCCTGGGCCACGCTGGCCATCTGCCAGCCTGCCGGAACCGAGAGGCTGCCGTTGTCGACACTCAACTCGCCCTTGAGCAGAGCAAAGAAGGAGGATTTGCCGCAGCCATTCTTGCCGACCAAGCCGACTTTATGACCCGGGAAAATGGTGGCGCTGGCGTTATCCAGCAGCTTGTTATTGCCACGTAACAGTTCTATTCCACTGGCGATGATCATGTCAGTTCCCGATGTTCAATGCAGAGTGGCGTGTCGCTGCTCCGCGCAAATGATTGTCAAGGCAGATAACGCAGCACGCTTTGCTGGTACTGTTCCTGCGAACTGAATCCGGCTTTCCGGTAGGACTGTTCTTCACTCATCCCCTGCTTGAGATTCAGCAAGGTCTGGTACAACTGCCACTGCTCGAGCCATTCAATGAGGCCGATGCCCAACTGCTGGCTGAATTGATCCAGTACCTCGCGCGGCGAAAGCCCCTGCTCTTGGTGGCAGCGATTAGCAATGGCGGTCAGATCGCCCCCTTGGCGCAGTGTCTCGAGTGCACAACGAATGCCACCACTCACCGGGTTGGCGGCATGGGCGCTGACTTTGAACTCGGGTAACAGGTCGGCCAGCAGACGGCACAGGCGACCGGTATGGCCGGTCCACTCCAACGGCTGGGTGGTGAGCAGTTGGCTGAGTCGAGCCAGCAGAGGCTGTACGAGCGGATGG
>JAYRLO010000010.1:8947-21973 GCA_041905215.1 Aeromonadaceae bacterium | reverse complement strand
AGTGACTTTTCGTTATAACGATATGTTCAGGGTAACTATCGTTTGCCTGATGTTAGGTGTCACTCCTCGGATGGTAACTGGTTGTAGGACGATGAATTGACTGTGAGCCGGATCATGCCTTCCGTGGAAAGCAAATCCCTCGATTGACAGTCAGGTGTGAAATCGAAACACTGCTGCAGATTGGCACGATGTCAATTGTAGACGAAACAGGACGTTATACTGCGAAAGCAGTAGTGAGTATTCCTCACAGTGGAGGCGGAATGCTAAATAAGAAAGTAGTGTGGATAAAAATGGTCGTGCTGTTAGGGGGGAGTCTGTTTGCCGGACTAGCCTTGGCAGCGGAAACTCCGGTCGGTGCTGCACCATCGCAGGCGACGCCTTCCGTTCCCAGTCAATTGGTTTATCCATTGCCCAGCGAGCAGGTTCGCGCCGAGTTGGCGCAGCAGTTGCTGGAGCTGGCATTGGCTAATGTGCATCCCTATTTCAATGATCAGTGGCTGGCGTTGATGAATACCCAGGATGCTGCGAAACAGGGGCGTTTATTTGCGGATACCTTTATTGCTCTCAAGCAATTTCGTCACCAGTGGCATCAGCTGAACTGGGATGCGCGTGAACGGATTGCCATTCGTAAACTCAGTTTTTCACCTTCGGATACGGAACGGCTGGCTTACCTCTCTGCCGAGCAGCAACAACGTCTTGCCAGCGATGTGCTGGCATTGCGACCGCAGACTGCGGAGTATTTGCAGATCCGCGAAAGTCTTAATCAGTTGCTGGATATGGCGCGTCAGGAGCCGTGGCCACTGATTTCCGATCTGCGCCTGCATCCCGGAGAGAGCGATCCTGGACTACCCGCCGTTAAGCAGGTGCTGGTTCGTCTCAAGTTACTCGCCCATGCCGATGACAATACCCTCTATGACGAGGCGTTGCTCGAGCCCATCAAGACGTTTCAACGGATGCATGGCTTGCTGGATGATGGTGTGATCGGTCGCAAGACGGCGGCCTGGTTGCGTGTCACTCCTGAGCAAAAGGCGGTGATTCTCGCCAGAGCCTTGTTGCGTCAGGACGTTGGTGATCAACTCAAGGATAGCCGCTATGTCCTGGTCAACCTACCGGAATATCAGCTGCGTGTGCTGGATGGCGAGCAGGAGTTGATGACTAGTCGGGTGATCGTGGGCCAGCTTAAGCGGCAGACTCCAATCCTTGCCAGCCAGATTGCCAGCGTTGTTTTAAACCCTGCCTGGCATGTGCCTAGCACCATACTGCGCCAGGATATAGTTCCCAAGCTGAGCCATGATCCTGACTATCTGACCAAGGAGCGGATCGATATCTACGATTACGAGGGAACCAAGATCGATCCGGCCTCTATCTCATTGGATGAGGCGATCAGTGCCGGTTTTCCTTATCGCCTGCGTCAGCAGCCAGGGGATCACAATGCCTTGGGGAGGTATAAGTTCTATTTGCCGAATGATGAATCTATCTATCTTCATTCGACCTCGAATCCCCGTCTGTTCAACAAGGATCTGCGAGCCATCAGCTCCGGATGCGTGCGTGTCGAGCAGGCTGCCGATTTAGCCCAGTTGTTACTGAAAGATAGCAACTGGAACAAAGACAAGGTTGATGCCGTGCTCCAAAGCAAGGCGACCAAATGGGTGCCACTTCGCACCCCTGTCCCGGTCTACACAGTCTACTGGCGCAGTTGGGTTGATGCCCAAGGGACATTGCAGTTCCGTGATGACATTTATGGCTTCGATTCGGGGAAAGAGCAGGGCAGCAGCCAGGTGATGCAAAGTTTGTTGCTCCACCGTAAAGCGTGATTCGTTAGCGTGAAATGATGTAGAACGCTCCGTAAGGAGCGTTTTATTTTGCGGTGTCGGTCAAAAAACTATCATCTGGTCGGAATAAAGGGCCTGGATTGAGTCACTTGTAGTAATCGTTGTTTGACAGACTCTCCGTGCAGTCGTTATCTTCTTGACTATTTCATGAATGCGACTACGCCAGCAACCATGCTGGATGTGGATCTGTTTCAGAAGCGTGGAGGAATGCAATGCTCGATCTGGAGATCAGTCGGCGGCGTCTACTGTTGGGAAGTGCCTGTCTGGTAGCGGCAACGCTACTACCGGAAAAGGCTCATGCCAGCCGGACGGCCCCAGCTCGGATGCTGCGTTTTTATAACCTGAATACAGGGGAGCGGGCTTCCGCCTGTTATTGGGAAAATGGTCGCTACATCAACGATGGGCTCCAGGAGTTCAGCTGGTTGTTTCGTGACCACAGAGCCGGTGATTTGCAGATCCCCATTGATGCCAAACTGTTTGATCAGTTGTTCGAGTTGCAGCGCAAGCTGGGGGTGCAAAAAGAGATCCATGTTGTGTGCGGTTATCGCTCAGCCCAGACCAACGCCTCGTTGCGACATTCCAGTCGCGGGGTGGCTAAAAAGAGCCTGCATATGACGGGGCAGGCCGTTGATTTACGAATTCCTGGAATTGAACTGAATCGGCTTCGCCGGGCGGCGCTTGCCATGAACGCGGGCGGGGTCGGTTATTACCCCAGATCCAATTTTGTCCATATGGACACGGGTCCGAAGCGTCACTGGTAAGTATCACCAGGCCAAGTTGAGATTGGTCGGTCAAAAAAAAGCGCCTTGGGGCGCTTTTTTCGTTCGTAGCTCTTTTTTCGTTCATAGCTACTGGTTCGAAATATGTTTGGTCCGATACAAGTCGACCCACATGGCGGTTGCACCGCAGATGGCGATAGGCATGATGAGGAAGTTGATGATCGGGATTGCGGTACAGATCGAGACAATCAGGCCAAAGCCCAGGTTCGTCCATCTGTGGTTTTTAAGATCCTCTCGCATGATCTCGAAGCGAATCTTGTGATTGTCATATGGGTAGTCACAGTACTGAATGGCGGCCATCCAGGCACACAGCAGCAACCAGAGTGCAGGAGCTATGGTTTGACCGACTACTGGAATAAAAAACAGGATCAGGCAACCGATGGCTTTGGGCAGATAATATTTTAGTTTCTGCCATTCGCGGGCCAATATGCGGGGCACATCTTTGAGCAATTGGGCGACGGAGACGTCGGGTGGCTGCACTCCGGTCAGGCGGGCTTCAACCTGCTCTGCCAACAGTCCGTTAAAGGGGGCTGCAATCCAGTTGGCCACCATACTGAAGATGAACGAAAACAGTAGCAATACGGTGATGATAGCCAGCGGCCAGAGCAGATATTCAAGCCAGGTTAACCACTCCGGCAACTGCCCTATCCAGTGATCGGCCAGCACGGAGAATTGAGAGAATAGCCAATAAAATGCTGCTGAAAATAACAACAAGTTCGTCAACAGCGGCAGCAGGACAAAGCGCCGGAGTCCGGGTTGACTGACCAGTTGTAGCCCCTGAAATAAATAATTGATGCCGCTCTTCTTGCTAATCTCGTAAGCCATACTGCTTTCCCGCGCACAATAGTGTTACAGATATTACAAATAGTGTCTCATTTTGGTAAAGTCATTACCGCCATACTCGACAGATTGCTGAAATTGAATTGGTTAACTGTCGTGGGGATAAATAAGGACGAGCCAGACTGCTGATTTGGTGTCTGGTATCGAGGCGATGGGCTTCGGCTCGGATGGGCGTAGTAGAATTAGAAAGAGAAGCGGCAATGCAGGATTTGCGTATCGTACTGGTCATCATAGGGGCATTGGCAATCGCGGCCTTGGTCATTCATGGACTATGGACAAATCGCAAGAACAAGCGGATTTCTATCAAGGAAAAACCGCTTGGGCGCGTGCCTGATATCAAAACCAGCTATCGGGATCGGGACAGCCTCGACGACGATGCGGGTGACGGATTTGATGCCGATGGGATCGGCAAGGTTCGTGTTGTTTCTCGCCGCCAAGAGCCCAAGATGCCAAGCAGCACCACCAAGCAGTGGAGTAGCGCCAAGGTTGAGCCCGCCATGGCCATGCCGCAAGTACCTGTTGATGCCGATGATATAGTGCCCGAGACCGTAGCCGAGCCGGCGGTTGCCCCTTCTGTGGTTGAAAAGTGTTTGAGTGACTTTTATCAGATCAACATCATGGCTCGTGACCAAGCTAAGATTGCCGGTGAAGACCTGCTGTTTATCCTGAAGCGTCTTGGTTTCCGTTATGGCGAAATGTCGATTTTCCATCGTCATCTTGAGCCGGATGGTCATGGTGACGTGCTATTTAGCCTGGCAAACATGGTAAAACCAGGTACGTTTGACCCGGCCCGTATGGCACAATTTACGACTCCTGGCGTCTCCATATTCATGGAATTACCTCGTCAGGGGCGAGCGGAAGCCCATTTCAAATTGATGCTGCAGGCAGCGGAAAAGATCGCCGCCGAGCTGGATGCTTTATTGATGGATCGTCAACGCAATCCGTTGAGCGAATCTGGGGTCAACCAGCAGTTGGAAGAGCTGCGAGCCTATGACCTGCATTGATAGCGCCCTTTTGTAGAATTTTGTAGAAATAGAGTGCGGCTAAGGCCGCACTTTTTCTTGGTGCCAGTTAGGAGTTTGGATCTTATCTATGCATGACATTCCTGTGCACGACATCCAAAAACGGATTGAAGAGCTGACAACTCTGTTGGCCCGCTATGAGCATGAGTATTACGTCCTTGATGCCCCCTCAGTCCCAGATAGCGAATACGATCGACTGCTGCGGGAACTTGCGGCACTGGAGGAGGCTCATCCTCAGTGGCGGAATGCCAATTCGCCCACCCAGCGCGTTGGCGGGACCGCGCTGACGGCGTTTATGGCTGTGGCCCATGAGTTGCCCATGCTCTCGCTGGATAACGTCTTCAATGCCGAGGAGTTGCAGGCTTTTTATCGCCGGGTACAAGAACGCCTCGGTGCCGAGTCGAAAATATCCTTTTGCTGTGAGCCGAAATTGGATGGCTTGGCTGTCAGCCTGCTCTATATCAATGGTGAGCTGGTTCGGGCGGCGACTCGAGGCGATGGCAGTACGGGGGAGGATATCACCCATAATGTGCGCACGATCCGCGCGATCCCGTTACGGTTGCAGGGGGATCAGTTCCCGGAACGCCTCGAGGTTCGTGGTGAAGTGTTTATGCCCAAGTCTGGTTTTGAACAGTGGAATGCCACGGCATTAGCCGCTGGAGAAAAGCCATTTGCCAACCCGCGCAACGCTGCTGCCGGGAGTCTCAGGCAGCTGGATCCTCGGATAACGGCACGGCGACCGTTGGCTTTTTATGCCTATGGTATCGGGGTTGCCGACGGCAGCGATCTCCCGGCATCGCACCATGGGCGTTTACAGTGGTTGCAGCAGTTTGGTTTGCCAGTCTGTCACGAGATCCGGTTGGTCGATGGGATCGAAGGGTGTCAGGCCTATCACGATGCCATTCTGGCTCGCCGTGACAGTTTGCCCTTCGAGATTGACGGCGTCGTGTTCAAGGTGGATGCGCTGGCTCAGCAAGAGGCTCTCGGGTTTGTCTCCCGGGCGCCGCGCTGGGCGGTAGCCCACAAGTTTCCGGCCCAAGAGGAGTTGACACTGCTCAAGGATATCGAGTTTCAGGTTGGACGAACCGGTGCCATCACTCCAGTCGCCCGCTTGGAGCCTGTGTTTGTGGGCGGGGTTACCGTATCCAATGCAACGCTGCACAATGCCGACGAGATAGAACGCCTGGGCATCATGGTCGGTGATACCGTCATCGTTCGGCGGGCCGGTGATGTGATCCCGCAGATTGTCGGTATCGTCGCCGATCGGCGTAATGCCGCCACCTGTCGAGAGGTCGAGTTTCCTACCGAATGTCCTGTCTGCGGCTCGGCAATCGAGCGCTTACCCGGTGAAGCCGTTGCTCGTTGTAGTGGTGGTCTTTTTTGTGAGGCGCAACGAAAAGAGGCGCTCAAGCACTTCGTCTCTCGCCGGGCGATGGATATTGAAGGCTTGGGTGACAAGCTAATCGAACAGTTGGTCGATCGAGGTCTGGTTAATACACCGGCAGCCCTTTTTACCCTCGAGGAGGGGACTCTCGCCGGGCTTGAGAGAATGGGAGCAAAATCGGCGCAGAAACTGCTGCTGGCGATCGATAAGGCTCGGATTACGACCTTTCCGCGGTTCCTATTCGCGTTGGGGATCCGGGAGGTCGGGGAGTCTACGGCATTGGCATTGGCCATGCATTTCGGCGAGTTCTCCGCACTGGAGCAGGCGAGTATCGAGGCGTTACAGCAGGTCCCGGATGTCGGAGAAGTTGTTGCCAAACATGTCTATTACTTCTTCCGTCAGCCCCACAATCTGGAAGTGCTGGACGACCTACTGCGACCGCAAGCCGAAGGTGGAGCCGGGATCCAGTGGCCTGCGATGGTTAGACCTCAGCCGTCTGAATTACCATTGCAGGGAAAGACAGTGGTGTTGACCGGAACCCTGCAGGGAATGGGCCGAGAGGAGGCCAAAGCTGCCTTATTGGCTCTCGGAGCCAAGGTCGCCGGCTCGGTCTCTGCCAAGAGTAGTGCCGTTTTCGCTGGAGAGGCGGCAGGCTCAAAACTGGCGAAGGCTGAGCAGTTGGGGATCCCGGTTCTGGACGAGGAGGCGTTGCAGCAGTTACTCGCCGATCCGGCGCATTTTGTCTGGCCTGCCTGACGATGACATGCCAGTGACTACATCCAGTAAGCAAAAGGCCCTTGATTACTCAAGGGCCTTTGCATTTGTGGCTCGTGGCATTATCGCTGAGACTGTTTAACCTTTGACGATCAGGGTCTGTCCCGGTTTTAAGGATGTCTTGTGCGAGATCTGATTCCAGCGAACCAGGTCATCGACGGAGATCTGGAAACGCTGGGCAATGGAATAGAGTGAATCCCCGCGGCGAACTTCATAATTTTTCCGCTTATGGGATGTACTCTGGGCCGATGCCTGCAACTTCAGGGTTTGCCCAACTTTAAGTTTATTGTGGGGCAATTTGTTCCAGCTCAGGATCTGGGCCTGGGTGACACCATGGGCTTTTCCGATGGTCCACAGGCTATCACCCGATTTGACTGTGTATTGGGTGTAACGAGCCAGGCGTTCTCCGCTGCTCTTGCTTCGGCGTGACGCCAGTTGAACTCTATCTTCTTCACCCGGCAGCACGAACTGCTCGCCTGGCTTCAAACGGCGGCTGGATGGCAGCTCATTCAATGCCAGCTCCAGCTCATGGGCATCCTTCTTCGGCACCAGTAGATGGTGGGGGCCTTGGCTGGGGGTGGCATTGCGCAGGTAGCCAGGGTTAAGCGCCTTCACCTGCTGCAAAGAGAGCCCAGCCAGATCGGCGACGACCGACAGCGAAACTTGGCCACCGGCATCAATGCGTTGCCATTGTTGCTTATACGGATTGTCGGGCAGCTTGACGCCGTACTGGTCGGCATTCTTGATGATATCGGCTAATGCCAACAGGCGAGGCACATACTCGGTGGTCTGTCTGGGAAGATTGAGCGACCAAAAGTCGCCACTCTTGCCGGCGCGCTGGCTCTGTTCAATGGCGCGCTGGATCCGGCCTTCACCGGCATTGTAGGCGGCCACGGCGTTAAACCAGTCACCACCCAGCTCACCGTGCAGCTTTTGCAGGTAATCTAACGCGGCGGAGGTTGAAGCCTGGATGTCTCTGCGGCCATCATACCAATGGCTCTGTTCCAATCCGAAACGACGCCCGGTGCCAGCAGTAAACTGCCAGAGCCCGGTGGCATTACTCGGAGAGCGAGCATTCGGGTTATAGGCGCTCTCGACGATGGGCAACAGCACCAACTCCATCGGCATGTCACGCTTGTCGATCTCCTGCATGACCAGATAGAGATAGGGGGCGGCTTTTTGGGTGACGGTATTGAGATACTTGGGGTGTTTGAGGTACCAGTCGCGGTAGCTGATGATTTCGGGGTTATCCGGGATCTCCATCTTCATTTGGTTGCTGGCGTGGCGCCAGGCCGAGATCCGGGATAGCTCGCTTTCCGATCGATCGAGAGCGGAGCGACTCTTGGTCGCCGTTTGGGCAGTTTGCTGTTCGTCAGTCACTGCGTCATTACGGTTCGGTAATGTCTGGCAGCCCGTGAGCAACAAAGTGGCCACCACGGCCAGTCGTAGCTTCATGTTCATCCAGTTTTCATCCTATCAGTGAGTCGCCGATGGTAAGGGTGATCGAAAACCAGATCAACCGATGCAAGCTTTATGCTCAAAACATGAGCTGAGTTGGTCAAAGATTATTCTTTTTTTCTCTGAGAATGGCAAAGACATGGATCTCATTTTCACATTCACACAGCGCATTGTGTTCTGCCCACTGGTGAACCTGAGGAGCCTGGGTACGTAAAAACACATTAGTGAGTAGCTCCTCGGCTAGGGTACTCGGCAGCGTTGGTAACCCTTGCTGGCGCAACTTGCTGACCAAGCGCAGCCGTTCGGTTGTCTGCTGGTTGTCTGGTTCTACCTGCTGACAGAAGGCCAGATTACTCTGGGTATATTCATGAGCACAGTAGACGCGGGTCTGCGCCGGTAGCTGTTTGATTCGCTGCAAGGAGTCCATCATCTGCTCGGCGGTACCATCCAGCAGCCGTCCACAACCACCGGCAAACAGAACATCCCCGCAAAAAAGGTTCCCATCGCCCAGATAGGCAATGTGCTCGGGGGTGTGGCCAGGTAACTGCATGACGTCAAACGATATTCCCAGGCTGTCTAATCGAAGATGCTGGCCGTCGGTCAGCGGCCTTTTCATTGGTAGATCGGGGTGTGGTGCCTGCGGACCGTAGCAGATCGCGTGTGGATACAGCCGCAACAGATCCGGGATCCCGGCGATGTGATCGGCATGAAAATGTGTTACTAAAATAGCGTCCAGTTGTAGCCCTAGTTGCTGTAATCGCTCGATAACCGGAGCCGCATCACCTGGATCCACCACCACGGCATGCTGCCCTTTTTTGAGCAACCAGATATAGTTATCTTGCCGAGCGGGTAGGGTGATGATCTGTAACATATGAACTCCTTCGGGCGTGTAGGACTTTATTGATACGGATATCCGGGAGCGGGTGCAATAGTTTCGTAGGAGTCGATGTGAAACCAGCGCTAACGCAACGTCAGCTAGTTGCCCCCTTGTCATGGCACGAGTTGCCGATGGGTGATTGGTTAGCCGCCGAGATCCAGGAACGCCTCGATCTCTGGTGTCCGCTCCTGTTTGGCTATCATTTGCTCAAGTTGGGGGCGCTCAGTGGTCGATTGTCGTGCACTGGCTCGGCAATTCGCCATCAAAGTTGTGTCGGAACCGAAGGCGATAACGTGGGGATCCTGGCGGATCTGACGGCGTTACCGATCCGGGAACTATCGATTGATGCCTGTTTGCTGGCTCACACTCTGGATTATGTTGCGGATCCCCACCAGGTTTTACGGGAGGTCGAACGGGTGCTGACTGCTGACGGCTGGTTGATCATCAGCGGTTTCAATCCGCACAGTCTGGTGGGTTTGGGGCGCTTGTTGCCCAAATTACGGCAACAGCAACCCTGGCATGCGCGCATGTTCTCCCCCGAACGGTTGCGTGATTGGTTAGAACTGCTGGGTTTCGAGGTGATTCACTTCGAGGCGTTTGGCTTTAGCAGCTTCTCATCCGGCTGCCGTATTCACTGGTGGCGTGAGAATATGGGGCGCGACTATTGTAGCTATTTTGCGTCTGTCTATATGTTGGCGGCCCGCAAGCGAACCGCGCCTCTGACGCCGGAGCCAGAGCGTCGCTGGGCCAGGAAGCCCCAGATAGTTCCGGGCATGGCCCGGATCTGATCACGGTTGATAACCGCTATCCTCCAGCAAGTTAGCGCTCATCGCCGCATCGCGAGCCAGGATATCGCAGCGCTCGTTTTCATCATGGCCGGAATGGCCTTTGACCCAGTGCCAGTCCACCCGATGGCGTTGTACCTCGGCATCCAGAAGTTTCCACAGGTCGACATTCTTGACGGGATCCTTGCTGGCAGTCAGCCAGCCTCGACGCTTCCAGTTCTGTATCCACTGGGTGATGCCTTGTTTGACATATTGGCTATCCGTCGTCAGTTGGACGATACAGGGCTCTTGCAGGGATTGTAGCCCGGCGATGGCGGCCATCAGCTCCATGCGATTATTGGTGGTTAGCCGATAGCCTTGTGCGAGCTCTTTTTGGTGCTGCTTATAGATCAGTATGGCGCCGTAACCACCGGGACCAGGGTTGCCGAGGCATGAGCCATCGGTGAAGAGAGAGACCTGCTTTAACATCGAAAAGTGCGGTAACATGGGGTTTTGCCCAGTTTGACATAAAAGGCCTATGAACCCAATCCAATCCATGCGCCAGGTGATCCTCGATACTGAAACGACCGGTATGAACATGAGTGGTGGGCCACATTACTTGGGGCACCGTATCATTGAAATCGGCTGTGTCGAGGTGATCAACCGCCGATTGACCGGTCGCCATTACCATGTCTATCTCAAGCCGGATCGGTTGGTGGATGAAGAGGCAATCCGTGTGCACGGCATCACGGATGCGTTTCTTGCTGACAAACCGCCCTTTGCGGCTGTGGTTGACGAGTTCCTCGATTTTATTCGGGGTGCTGAGCTGGTGATCCACAACGCACCATTCGACGTCGGCTTCATGGATTACGAGTTCGATAAACTCGGATTGGCGCTCAAGACCAAGGAGATCTGTAGCGTTACCGACACCCTGGTGATGGCGCGTCGTCTATTCCCTGGGAAGCGCAACAGCCTGGATGCGCTCTGTTCCCGCTACGATATCGACAACAGTCACCGAACCCTGCACGGCGCTTTGCTGGATGCCGAGATACTGGCGGACGTCTATCTATTGATGACGGGGGGGCAAACCCGTCTCGACCTGAGCGCGGGAGAGACCAATAATCAGCAACAACAAAGCAATGAGCCGCAAAGGCTCGAGCGGCAAGGCGGTGCTCTGCGCATCATCAAAGCCAATGACGCTGAGTTGGCCGCCCATGAAAAACGTCTGGATCTGGTGAACAAGAAGGGTGGTCGCTGCCTCTGGCGTGAATGAGTGCTGAGGCGTATTGCGGCAGACAAAAAGGAACGCTTGGGTCAATGCCAGTCATTTAGCGAGAGAGGTTGTCTCTCCCGAACCTCTTAACTGACAAGCATTAGAACGCTTGGATTCCTTTTTTGCTCGGTGACTAGCCTATAAAAGACTAGTCACCCTGAAATTCATCCCGGTAGGTGTCGCGAATGGCTAGGAAGCCATCGAGATTGGCCAGCATCAGATCGACCAGTTCGGGATCAAAGTGGCGGCCTTTCTCCTCCTGGATCAGCGCCAAGATCTTGTCGAGTGGCCAAGCCCGCTTGTAGCAACGATCCGAACCCAAGGCGTCAAAGACATCGACCAAAGCGGTGATCCGCCCCTCGAGCGGAATAGCCTGGCCCGTCAACCCTTGCGGATAACCGGAACCATCCCACTTTTCGTGGTGATTTAACGCAATCTGGGCGGCGACTTGGAACAGTTCGATATCCGAGCCACTCAACATGTCATACCCGATCTGCGAATGGGTCTTCATGATGGCCCACTCATCCGCATCCAGCTTGCCTGGTTTATGCAGCACGGCGTCCGGGATGCCGATCTTGCCGATGTCGTGCAGTGGTGATGCCCTTTTGAGCAGCTCTTGTCGGCAGACCGAGAAGGCGGGCAAACTGTTCGCAGTAGAGTGCAACCCGTTTCACGTGTAAGCCAGACTCTTTGGAGCGGGTTTCGACGATTTCACCAATCCGGTAGATGATCTCGCGCTGGTTATCCGCTAGCAGTTCATTGAGTCGGATATTTTCCAAGGCAATGACGATGTTGCCGGTGAACAGGTTGAGCAGATAGGTGTCCATCTGGCTCAGCGGGCGAGTTCCCTGAATGTGAAAAAGCAGACTATGACGCGGGTTGCTGCAGTAGATGACGAGCTCGTTGTCCCGGTAGACGTTTTGTTTGCAGGCCACGGCCTGCTGGATGATGGCTGAATCGTGGAAATTCTGTCGGTCATCGTCGTTCAGTACGGATCCCAAGGCGTCATCGCGGATCTCGTAGGCATTGTGCCGCAACTGGTACAGGTTGGTCTCTTCCAGAGCTAGTAATGCGCTTAATTGTTCCAGTGTCCCTTCGGCAAATTGTTTGAGTGCCTGCTTTTCAAAAATACCCTTGGAGGCGGCGATAACCTTCTCCAGACCCTTGCGATTGTGTTCGAGCGAGCAGATATCGCGATAAGAGCGCAGGCTGGCCCGGATCAGGGTACGAAGTTTTTGCGAGGTTAATTCGGTCTTGTCTTTGTAGTCGTTGATATCGTAGTTAACGACGACATCATCTTCCGGCGCTTGGCCTGGTTGTCCAGTGCGCAAAACGATGCGAATTTGTTGATTATGCAGTTCGTTTCGGACATAGCGGACCACATCCAGACCGGCATTATCCGTCTCCATCACGACATCGAGCAGCACGAGGGCAATGTCGGCCTCATTCGTGACGATTGCTTTGGCCTCGCGGCCGGTATAAGCGTGGATAAACTCGATCGGTTTATTGTCAAACTCGAACTTGGCCAAGGTCATTTTGGTGATGCGGTGCACCTCGGGTTCGTCATCGACGATGAGAACCTTCCAGCCCTGCTTGATGCGGTTAGAGTCTACTTTTTCGTCATCAACAATCAGGATTTCATCATCCATCTACATCGTCCTAGTCGGCGTATGGCGGCATGGCATTTTAATCATATTAAAAGATATCAATAAAAAAAGGTGGATGATTTGTCTTGCGTTGGAAGTGTGCTGTGCCGCAATCAATTATGCACGTTGAGTAACGCTGACGTCTGTCATCAGCTGTGTCAGAATGAAAACTCATGTCTGAATTTATCGGAGAACGAAATGTATCAGGATTTGATCCGCAATGAATTGAACGAGGCTGCTCAGGTGCTGCAGGCATTCATGGCCGATCCGCAGAACTTGCTGAACATCGAGGCGGCAGCAAGGCTGATTGCCGATTCGTTCCGCCAGCAGGGCAAGGTGTTGTCTTGTGGTAATGGCGGCTCTCATTGTGATGCGAT
>JAYRLO010000010.1:0-8937 GCA_041905215.1 Aeromonadaceae bacterium | reverse complement strand
GAAGAGCTGACCGGGCGCTATCGGGAAAACCGCCCCGGCTATGCGGGTATTGCTATTTCTGATCCGAGCCATCTCTCCTGTGTTTCCAATGATTTTGGTTATGAGTATGTCTTTTCCCGCTATGTCGAAGCCGTCGGCCGTGAGGGCGATGTGCTGCTGGGGATCTCCACCAGCGGGAACTCTGGCAATATCATCCGCGCTATCGACGCGGCCAAGGGCAAGGGTATCAAGACCATAGCTCTGACGGGCAAGGATGGTGGCAAGATGGCTGGCCTGGCAGATGTCGAGATCCGGGTGCCGCATTTTGGCTATGCCGATCGTATTCAGGAGGTGCATATCAAGATCATTCACCTGCTGATCCAGTTGATTGAAAAAGAGATGGTTCGTCAGCCGTAAGTTGGTCTGGATTGTTGGAGTGACGCATGTGTGAACTGTTGGGCATGAGCGCCAATGTACCGACCGATATCTGTTTCAGCTTTACTGGTTTGATGCAGCGGGGCGGTAAGACGGGACCCCACCGGGATGGATGGGGGATCACCTTTTACGAGGGCAAAGGATGCCGCACCTTCAAAGATCCGCAGCCCAGCTACCAATCCAGGATCGCTCAACTGGTTCAGGAGTACCCGATCAAGAGCTGCTCCGTCGTCAGCCATATTCGGCAGGCCAATCGTGGCGCTGTGGCACTGGAAAATACCCATCCGTTCACCCGGGAATTGTGGGGGCGCTATTGGACCTTTGCCCACAATGGGCAGTTAAGCGGCTACGAGTCTTGGCACACGGGGCGTTTCTTGCCGGTCGGTACCACGGACAGTGAACAGGCCTTTTGTTGGCTGCTGAATGAACTGGAACTGGCATTCCCGACACCACCTGAAGATATGCGCTCCGTATTTCTCCGGGTGGCCAGCTGTTGTGACGAGCTGGCGTCCCATGGTGTGTTCAACATGTTGTTGACCGATGGTGATTACCTGATGACCTATTGCAGCAGCCAACTGCACTGGTTGACGCGACGGGCTCCATTTGGTCAGGCTCGCCTGCTGGATGAGGATATCAGTGTCGACTTCCAGCAAGAGACGACGCCAAACGATGTCGTGAGCCTGGTGGCTACGCTGCCACTGACGCAGAACGAGCAGTGGAACAAGATGGCCAAAGGGGAGTGCAATCTCTTTCATGAGGGAGAGCGGGTCTTATGGCGAATCACAGCGGAGAATACCCTCGGTGGCTCGTGGGCTGAGTCAATTTGCTGAATTGGAGCTCAAAAAGAAGGGAAGCCATCAGGCTTCCCTTCTTTTTTGAACGTCTGTTCGATGCCTTGGCTCTGGTGAGCAAGCCGCGTCAGCCATCCAGGTTCTCGTTTAGCTCACCGTTCAACGGCTCTTCATCGTCGCTGGCGTAGCCGCGAGGCGAAAGTGGTTGCCCATCTAGCCAAGCTTGTGAACCGACCATGGTCAAACGACCCTGGCAGAACCAGTTAACCACCAACGGATAGATCTGATGCTCCTGACTGAGAACTCGCTCGGCGAGCGAGGCTTCGTCATCATCGGCAAAGATCGGCACCTGGGCCTGCAGAACCACGGGGCCGCCATCGAGTTCCTCGGTGACGAAGTGGACGCTGGCGCCATGCACGCTATCGCCGGCAGCAATGGCCCGGGCATGAGTCTTCACCCCTTGGTACTTGGGTAGCAAGGAGGGGTGAATATTCAGCATGCGCCCGGCGAAGTGCTGGACGAACCCAGGTGTTAGGATGCGCATGAATCCAGCCATCACCAACAAATCGGGTTTCCAGCTCTCCAACACCTGGATCAACGCCGCGTCGTAGCTTTCGCGATCGCTGAATTCTTGATTGCCCAGCACGCAGGTGGCAATACCGGCCTCTCGAGCCCGCTCCAGACCAAACGCATCGGCGCGGTTGCTCACCACGCCAACGAGTTCACCCTGGATGCGGCCAGAGTGACAGGCGTCAATCAACGCCTGCAGATTACTGCCGTTTCCGGAAATCAGGACCGCGAAGCGCATCAGCGGATCTCGACCTGCTCTTCGTCGGCAGCCGCATCGGCGATATGGCCGATATGCCAGGCCTGTTCACCTTCGGCCTGCAGCAGTGCCAGGGCCGCAGCAACTTGTTCGGCTGGCAGCGCAATGATCATGCCGACGCCACAGTTGAAGGTCCGGTACATCTCGTAAGTCTCAACGTTACCGTTGGCTTGCAACCAGGAGAACACGGCTGGCCATTCCCAGCTCTTGCCATCGATAACAGCCTTGGTGTTATCCGGCAGCACGCGGGGGATGTTTTCCCAGAAACCACCACCTGTGATGTGCGACAGGGCGTGGATATCGCAGGCTTCGATCAGCTTCAGAACTGGCTTGACGTAGATGCGGGTTGGCTCGAGCAGGGCATCGGCCAGGCTCTTGTCGCCGACGGTTTGCTGCAGATCGGCTTTGGATACTTCCAGGATCTTGCGGATCAGCGAGAAACCGTTGGAGTGCGGACCAGAAGAGGCCAGGGCGATCAGGGCATCACCCGCCTTGACCTTGCTGCCATCGATGATCTCGGAGGCTTCGACCACACCGACGCAGAAACCGGCGATGTCATAGTCTTCGCCTTCGTACATGCCTGGCATCTCGGCGGTTTCACCACCGATCAGGGAGCAGCCTGACATTTCACAGCCTGCACCGATCCCGGTTACGACCGCGGCAGCCGTGTCGACATCCAGCTTGCCGGTGGCGTAATAGTCGAGGAAGAACAGGGGTTCGGCACCTTGTA
The DNA here is from genome assembly GCA_041905215.1 of Aeromonadaceae bacterium. Taxonomy (GTDB): domain Bacteria; phylum Pseudomonadota; class Gammaproteobacteria; order Enterobacterales; family Aeromonadaceae; genus Pseudaeromonas. Next base: position 6,176 of record JAYRLO010000010.1, on the reverse strand, counting down.
CGATCAGATCGTTGGCACACATGGCCACCAGGTCGATACCGACGGTGTCATGCTTCTTCAGATCGATAGCCAAACGCAGCTTTGTACCGACACCATCGGTGCCAGAAACCAGTACCGGCTCACGGTAACCGGCCGGAATACGGCACAGGGCACCGAAGCCGCCGAGGCCACCGATGACTTCCGGACGGCGAGTGCGCTTGGAAACGCCTTTGATTCGCTCAACCAGTGCATTGCCTGCATCGATGTCTACGCCAGCGTCCTTGTAGCTCAGAGAAGTCTTGTCAGTCACGGGAGATCCTTGTCGTATCAGGGTAGAAAAAACGCGCACATTCTAGCAACCAACGCGGCCAGGGCAAAACGAAATCGTTTGTCCATCGTTCGATTAAACTGCTCTACACGCCCGCGGCTGAATGATAAAATTCCGCGGTTATGCATGGCGCCCGAGGAGCGAATAATGAAAGTGGTCGAAGTCAAACATCCGTTGGTTAAACACAAACTAGGCCTGATGCGTGAGGCAGACATCAGTACCAAGCGTTTTCGTGAGCTGGCCAAGGAGGTGGGGAGTCTGCTGACTTATGAGGCGACTGCCGACTTTGAAACTGAAAAAGTCACAATTGATGGCTGGAATGGCCCCGTGGAAGTCGATCAGATCAAGGGCAAGAAGGTCACTGTGGTTCCCATACTGCGGGCCGGTCTTGGCATGATGGATGGTGTGCTGGAACATATGCCAAGCGCCCGCGTCAGCGTGGTGGGTATCTACCGGGACGAAGAGACTCTGCAGCCGGTTCCCTATTTTGAAAAGATTGTCAGCAATATCGAAGAGCGTCTGGCTCTGGTGGTCGACCCCATGCTGGCCACCGGTGGCTCCATGATTGCGACCATCGATCTGCTGAAAAAGAAGGGCTGCAAGTCCATCAAGGTGATTGTACTCGTCGCGGCTCCTGAAGGTCTGGCTGCTCTGCAGGCGGCCCATGATGATGTCGAGCTCTATTGTGCGGCGATCGATCAGCGGCTCAACGAGAAGGGCTACATAGTTCCCGGTCTCGGCGATGCGGGCGACAAGATCTTTGGTACCAAATAAGTCATTGTTAGTAAAAAAGAACCGGCTGCGGCCGGTTTTTTCATAACTGGGAGCCATGGTTCCAGGCGCACCCTTGCGATTATTCGCGAGCCAAGGCTATCATCGTCACACTCTTCTTCAAGGATCATGCCATGCGCCCAGTACTCTTGTTGCTCTGTCTGTTTTGGCTGGGTTGTCAGTCGGCCTGGTCAGCGGATCAGTCCGCCCCCCTGTTTCGGGTAACCGTTCCTGGCAATAGCGCGATTCTGGTGGCAGAACAGCAGGGGCTTGGTGTCGTGCTCCAGCGGCTGACGGGTGGACAGATTGACTTGCAACAGCCGGATGTGGCCAAGGGCATCGAGCAGGTGGGCGGCCTGGTCAGCCAGGTGACGCCTGGCGATGGTGGCTTGACGATCGACTTTGCGCCGGAAGGGGTGAAACAGTTGATTGCTGCCAGCGGCGTACCCTATTGGGAGCAACCCAGACCGTCGCTGATTTTCTGGTTGGTGGATGCACAATTGTCGCCCGTTCCCTTGGTGCCGGGTGACCCGTCTACCGTCTGGCCAGCCCTGTTTGGCAAAGAGGCGGAACGTTGGGCGCTGCGCAGTAGTTTCCCGCTGATGGATCTGGATGATCTGACGCTGGTCAATGCCGATCTGGTCACCCAGGGGTTGATGCCATCCTTGCTCAAGGCCAGTGCCCGGTATGGCGACGGCTTGCTGGTGCGTGGCAACTTGAGTCAACGCGAAGATGGCTGGTTGTTGCAGTGGCACCTGCACGCAGGGGATGGCAAGGGTGAGGCGCTGATCAACGGCCAGGCTCAGGGTGCTCCCGATGCGGTGGTGGCGCAGACGATGGCGGCTATCAGTCACTATCTGGCGGAGCGTTATGGCCAAAAACTGCTATCGGCCTCGGCGATGGATGTTACCGCCGGTTTAATGCCAACCGGCGAGTATCAGCTGGTGGTGGAAGGGGTTAAGAGTGTGGATGACCTGCTGGCTCTGCAGGGGGTTGTCCGGCAACTGACCATGGTTAGCAAGAGTAATGTGGCCAGTATGGATGGTGATAGGGTCACTCTGTCATTGACCCTCAATGGCGACGCTGCCGCCTTTATTACTGCGTTGCAGGCTCAACCGAGATTGAAAGCCATAGCGGCAACCAATAATTTTCACCTGCAGTGGCAGCAACCGTAACCCAAAAAAGGAGACTCAGCGTGAGTCAACCTGCGCAACTCTCCTTGGCAGTACAACTGCCGGATGATGAAACCTTCGCCAGTTTTTATCCTGGGGACAACGCTCAACTGATCACCAATCTGAAGAATGCGGCAATTGGTCAGGGGGCTCCCTTGCTCTTTGTCTGGGGCAGTCGGGGGGCGGGGCGCTCGCACCTGCTGCACGCCACCTGTGCCGAGGTGAATGCCAGTGGTGAAGCGGCGGCTTATATTCCGCTAGAGCAACATGCCATGTTTGATCCCGGCGTACTGGAACAGATGGAGCAACTCCCCCTGGTTTGCCTGGATAATCTGGATGCCATTGCCGGAAATGCGCAGTGGGAGGAGTCGCTGTTTGACTTCTTCAATCGCTGGAAAGAACACAATCAAGGCTCCTTGATTGTCACGGCGGCCACGGCACCACGAAAAATCGGACTCTGCCTGCCGGATTTGGCGTCGCGTCTGGACTGGGGACTCTCCTACCAACTCCATGAACTGGATGATGAAGGCAAGCTCGGTGCCTTGCAGCTGCGCGCCGAGCTGCGTGGTTTTAAACTGCCGGTCGATGTCGGCCGCTTCTTGTTAAATCGGCTCTCGCGCGACATGCGTACCCTGCTGACGACCCTCAATGAGCTGGATCACGCCTCGCTGGATGCAAAGCGGAAGTTGACCATTCCCTTTGTCAAAGAGGCGTTGCATCTCTAGCCGTGGTGGTTAGGCCGTCAATCGCTACTCCCTTCTGCAAATGAAATGAAAAGCCAGCGCATTTTACGCTGGCTTTTTCCGGTTGCCGTTCCCAGACGCCAAACTAAAGAATTTCTAACACCTGCTCGGGAGGGCGACCGATGCGAGCCTTGCCATCCTTGACCACAATTGGCCGTTCCAGCAATGACGGATTTTGCGCCAGCTGGCGATAGAGGCTCTCTTCATCCAGGGTTGGATCATCCAATCCCAGCGTCTTGTAGAGCTCTTCCTTGGTTCGCATCACCTGACGCACCGAAGTGAATCCTAACTGGGTGACCAAAGACTTCAGGGTTTTCTCATCGGGCGGTGTCTCAAGATAACGGACGACATCCGGGCTCAGCTGGCGAGCCTCCAGCAGAGCGAGCGTCTCACGACTCTTGGAGCAACGCGGATTGTGGTAGATGCACAAGGTCATTCTTGATCTCCTGTTATTGGCGCAGACTTTCGTCTTGGCGCTTGGCCTCTTCGAGCTGAACCAGGCGAGCATCGATCCGGGCCAGCTGCAATTTGTTGCTAGTGGTCGCTCGCGCCATATTCAGTTCGTCCATGGCTCGCAGATAGTCGCCGCTTAAGGCCTTGCTCTCCGCATAGGCCAAATGCAGATTGGTTTCATCGCCTGTTTGTTGATAGGCCGAGACCAGTGTCTTCCAGCCGAGATCGCTATCCGGATGGTCTCTCAGGTAGAGATCCAGCAGCTTGGCGGCCTGATCGGCGCGGTTAGTTTCCAGATAACAGCTGGCAAGATTAAAAATGACTACGCTGTTGTTCGGTAGCTGCTTGCGCTTGTTCTCCAGGCGCTTGATGGCCTGCTCGTAGCGCTTGTTGGCCATGTCGATATCGGTCTGGGTATCCAGCACGAAGAAATTATCCGGGTAGCGTTCGGCCAGTTTATTGATCAGAACTTCGGCCTCAGCGGGGCGATTAAGCGCCAGCAGTGCCAGAGCCTTGCCATAGAGCAGGTCTTGACGTTGTCCCTGGCGGCTCAACTGGTGATCAAAGTAGCTCAACATACCATCCGGGGTTTCCTGGCTGAACCGCACCTGGATACGAGCCTTGGCAAACAGGAACTCGGTGTTATCGTGCGGCGATTGTCGGGGAAAGTTGGCCGCGCGGCTGCGAGCCTCGGCGATCCGGGTCTCGGGCAGTGGGTGAGTCAGCAACATCTCGGGGGGCTTGGTGGCATAGCGATATTCGGCTGCCAATTTTTGGAAGAAGTTGGCCATGCCCATGGGCTCGAAGCCTGCATCGTAGAGTAACTGCATGCCGATGCGGTCGGCTTCATATTCATTGTCACGGGTATAGTTGATGGCCGATTGTGCCTGGATGCCCATGGTAGTTTGCAGGGCAGCGATGCCGACAGTCGGATTCAAGATTGCCAGCGCCACCGAGCCGACCAGCCCGGCGATGGTTGCGGGGGTCTGCCGACTCTGCGCCTCGAGATAACGAGCGATGTGCCGCTGGGTAACGTGGCTGATTTCGTGGGCCAGTACCGAAGCCAATTCACTCTCGTTATCCGCGTTCAAAAATAGCCCGCTGTGGACCTTGACCTTGCCGCCGAGAAATGCGGCCGCATTGATGGTCTGATCCTGGATCAAAAAGAAGGTAAAGGGGAAACGGATATTATTGGCATGGCTAACCAGGCGCTGCCCCAGATCGGTCAGATACTCATTGAGAACAGGGTCATCAATGATTGGCAGTTGGGCGCGGGCAAAACGCATGAATGAGTTGCCGTAGCTGATTTCACGGTCAATCGAGAGTGCCGCAACGCCGGCTGTACCAATATCGGGCAGCTGACTCTCATCGACGGCATGGGCTGAATGGATACATAGGGTAACCAGCAAGGCTGTGGTTATTGATTGCAGTAAGCGCTTGAGCATTCGCAACTATCTCCATGAAAATGCTGGGGCAGGATACTCCGGCCCTAGGTCACGGAACAAGCGTTGTTTCGCTGCTCTGTGCGGGGGATAATGGCCGCCTGATGCGTCTTGATGAGGAGATACCAGAGCCTGAGTCACTGGTACTCCCTGCGTCGAGTTGTACGGATTTCATTCTCTTGGCTGTTAACCCGAGAATCAGCTGCCCTGGTTTCGGTATAGGATCTTGCATGTTTCACGTTCTGATGAATTGGTACAAACGCCGTTTTTCCGATCCGAATGCGGTAACGCTCTTCTTGTTGTTGCTGGCCGGCTTCATGGTCATCTATTTCTTTGGCGATCTGGTAGGGCCAATCCTGGTTGCTCTGGTGTTGGCTTACCTGCTGGATTGGCCGACACAGCGGCTGATGCGGTTGGGTTGCAGCCGCACCCTTAGTACGACGCTGGTGCTGTGCCTGTTTCTCGGTGTCATGCTGCTGTTGCTGACTGGCTTGTTGCCGAGCATAGTGCGTCAAGGGGTTAATCTGGCCAGAGAAGCTCCCAGCATGCTGGGAAACATCAAGATCTACATGCTGCGGCTACCCGAATCCTATCCCGATCTGATGGATGTATCGTTGGCTGAAACCCTGCTCAACACGGTTCAGGCGCGCCTGGTTAAACTCGGTGAGTTGATTGTTTCGGCATCGGTGAGCTCGCTCATCAACGTCGTCATGGTGGTGGTCTACCTGTTTTTGGTGCCGCTGATGGTCTTTTTCATGCTCAAGGACAAGGATCTTCTGCTCAAGGGGGTCTATCGATTTTTGCCGAGTAACCGGGTTCTGGTCTCGAAGGTCTGGGATGAGATGAATGGTCAGATCGTCAACTATATCCGTGGCAAGGTGATTCACATCCTGATTGTCAGCCTGGCCAACTATCTGGTTTTCTACTTCATGAACATCGATTACGCCCTGTTGTTGGGGGTCGGCGTCGGGCTCTCTGTGCTGATCCCCTACGTCGGCGCCGTTATGATCACTGTGCCCGTTATCACGGTTGGTCTGTTCCAATGGGGAATGACGCCAGAATTTGCCTATCTGCTGGTAGCCTACTTGGTGGTCCAGATCCTGGATGCCAATTTGTTGGTACCACTGCTTTTTTCCGAAGCGATGAATTTGCACCCGATTGCCATCATCATTGCTGTGCTGGTTTTTGGTGGGCTCTGGGGATTCTGGGGGGTCTTCTTCGCCATTCCCTTGGCGACTCTGGTGAAGGCTGTGGTGAATGCTTGGCCGGCGGCAGTCGGCAAGATTGA
>JAYRLO010000286.1:0-3786 GCA_041905215.1 Aeromonadaceae bacterium | reverse complement strand
CAGAAAGCGAATGCAAAACCCATCTGAAAACACTGGCCATGGTGGCGGAACGCCTCAATGATCGTGCTTTCTGTCGTCAGTTGCGCCAGGCCGAGAACGATGAGGCGCTGTATCAACTGATTTCGGCGCCATGAGGCCATTATGAAACTGATTGTCGTGAGCGGGCGCTCTGGCGCCGGCAAGACCGTGGCCCTGCGCGTCCTTGAAGATCTCGGCTACTATTGTGTCGACAATCTACCGGTCATCTTGCTGCCACAACTGGTTCAGGTCTCCCGTCAGCAACATGAGTTGCTGGCGGTCAGCATTGATGTGCGCAACCTGCCGGAAGACAGCCATCAACTCGAAGCCCTGCTCAATCAGATCCGGCAAAACTCCGACATCGAGTTCTCCAGTATCTTCACCGATGCCGACAATGCCACCCTGATCCGCCGCTACGGCGAAAGCCGGCGTCTGCATCCTCTTTCACGGCGACATCTGTCGCTGGATCAAGCCATCCAGCAGGAGACCCACCTGCTGGCGCCGCTATCGGCCTCGGCCGACCTGCGCATCGACACCACCACCCTCAGCATCCACGAACTCAGTGAGCAGATCTGCGAACGCATTCTCGGCCGCAAGGAGAAAGAGCTGGTGCTGGTGTTTGAATCGTTCGGCTACAAGCACGGCACACCGAAAGATGCCGACTTCGTGTTTGACGCCCGCTTCCTGCCCAACCCGCACTGGGTGGTCGAATTGCGACCACTGACCGGGTTGGACGAGCCGGTACGCCAGTATCTGCAAGGTCAACCGGATGTGGTGCTGTATATCCAGCAGCTCGACACCCTGCTCAACCATTGGCTACCGCACCTGGAACGTAACAATCGCAGTTATCTGACCGTGGCGATTGGTTGCACCGGCGGCCAACACCGCTCGGTGTTTATCACCGAACAGCTCGCCGCCTGTTTTGCCAGCCGCGGCAAGACAGTACAAATCCGCCACCGGACGCTGGAGAAAACCGCACATGGCGCGCATTGAGAAGACCCTGCCGATCGTCAACAAGCTGGGGCTGCATGCCCGGGCCGCGATCAAGCTGGTACAACTGACCAGTAGCTACCACGGCACCGTCACCGTCAGTAACGGTGAAAAGGAGGCCAGTGCAGAGAGCGTGATGGGATTGTTGATGCTGGAGGCCGCCCAAGGGCAGACCATTCGCGTCACCTGCGAGGGCGACGATGCCGCCGCCTTGATGGATGCCGTCGAGCAACTGGTGGCCGCCCGGTTTGACGAGTCAGAATAAGCCACTGCACCACGGCGACCCCGTGATATCGCGTGCAGACGTCGCCAGACGCCCATAGCAAACAGGCCAGTCATTGACTGGCCTGTTTGCTTAGCGCGTTACCGGTATGCCGTTATCAGGCTTCCAACGCGTCGCGCAGGCGCTTCATGGCATTCTTTTCCAGCTGACGAATACGTTCAGCAGAGACCGAGTAGTGGTCAGCCAGCTCCTGCAGCGTAGCCTTGTCCTCATCCAGCCAGCGGCGACGGATGATATGCTGGCTGCGCTCATCCATCTGCTGCATGGCGTGCAACAAGCGATGCTCGGCATGATGTTCCCAGTCATCGTTCTCCAGCACGGCGGCCATATCCGAGGATTTGTCCTCCAGATAGTGGACCGGGGCGTAGGCAGTCTCATCGTCGTCGTCATAACCATCAAAGGCGACATCCTGACCGCTCATGCGGGCTTCCATCTCCAGCACTTCCTGCGGCGTGACGCCGAGGTCAGAGGCCACCGCCTTGACCTCTTCATGGCTGAACCAGCCCAGACGGGTCTTGGCCTTGCGCAGGTTGAAGAACAGCTTGCGCTGCGCCTTGGTGGTTGCCACCTTGACCATGCGCCAGTTGCGCAGCACATATTCGTGAATTTCAGATTTGATCCAGTGCACCGCGAACGAGACCAGACGCACCCCGACCGACGGATCGAAGCGCTTGATCGCCTTCATCAGGCCGATGGTGCCCTCCTGGATCAGATCGGCCTGCGGCAAGCCATAACCGGCGTAGCTGCGCGCGATATGCACCACAAAGCGTAAGTGAGACATGACCAGCTGACGTGCTGCGCCCAGATCGCCGTCCTGCTGCAGGCGTTCGGCCAGCGAGCGCTCCTCTTCTGCAGTCAGCATCGGAATACTGTTGACGGCCTGGATATAGCCCTCAAGGCTGCCTTGTGGAACCAGCGCCATCGATTGCTGAATAGCCATAGACATCTATCACACCTCTTTCATTACCACGGTAGCCCTACCAAACAGCTACCTTCATAACCGGATCTTATACATAAAAAAAGGGGGACCGTGCAAGTCCCCCGCAAAATGCATGCTGAACTGTAAACGACAATCGTCATTCAAAACATGCGATCAGGTCACAGAGCTGTCAAAACCCGGACCTGGATCTAACCCTCAGGGAGTAAGAGTGGCAAAAGGCGGGAAAAGTTCCCGCCTTTTTATATTTATGCCGCGATTGCCTGAATTTGCAGCAATCAACTGGGTTCAATCTCACGAATATGGCGGTAGACCGAGAACCAGGCCGCCAGCACGCCGAGCAGCATGCTGGCCGCCAGCAGCAGCAGGGTTTCGCCGGCCGACAGCCCCTGCAGGCGGAACGGACTGTCATACAACTCGGCCAGCAGACGAACCTGATGCTCACTCCACAACAGCAGCACCTCGCACAGCCACCAGGCCAGCAAGCCGCCCATCAAACCAAACCACATGCCCAGGTAGAGATACGGACGATAGATAAAGCTATTGGTGGCCCCGACCAGCTTCATCACCTCGATTTCAGCGCGGTGGCTGACAATATTCAGGCGCAAGGTATTGGCGATAGTCAGCACCAACCCCAGAATCAGCAACGCGGCCACCCCCTGGATGGAGTGACGTAACAGGCTGATGATGCCCTGCAGGCGCTCCAACCATTGCATGTCCAGTTTGCCCTGCTCGACCGCCGGATCGCTCGACAGGGTGGCCAACAGCGCATTCGCCCCCTCAGGGGTACGTTGTTCGGCCGTCGGCGTCACCTCGATCACCGGCGGCAACGGATTGTTCTCCAGATAGGAGAGCGCATCGGTAAAGCCGGACAGGCGGGAGAAATCCGCCAGCCCTTGTGCCGGCGAGATATAGCGCACCTCGGCTACCCCGGCTTGCTGTTTGAAGCGCTCCACCAGCGCGCTGCTGTCTGCGTCCGACAGATTCTGGCGCAGATACAGGGTGATCTGGGTGCCGCCCTGCCAATGGGCACTCACCAGTTCGGCATTTTTCAGTACCACATAAAAGGTGGCCGGCACCGCCAGACTGATAGCGATCACCGCGATGGTCATCAGCGAAGTCAGGGGCGAGAACCAGATCCCGGCAATCGCCGCTCGCGCTTCCTGCAGGTGATGATAAAGAAACAGCGGCATGCCACCATCGCGCTCGGTACGTTTACGGCTCATAGCGGACTCCCATCCTGCAACAGACGGCCGGACTTCAGGGTCAAGGTCCGGCAGCCACTGGCGCGGATCAGCGCCTGGTCATGCGACGCCACCAGCACGGTCACCCCAACGGCATTGAAATCACGGAACAACTGCATGATGTCGGCCGCCAGTTCGGCATCCAGATTGCCAGTTGGCTCGTCGGCCACCAGCAACGGCGGCGTATTGACGATGGCGCGGGCGATGCCAACACGTTGCTGCTCGCCACCAGAAAGCATCAGCGGCAGGTAGCCGGCCTTGTCATGCAGCCCGACCTTGTCCAATGCCGCTGAGACCCGCTTCTGGATCTGCGA
>JAYRLO010000009.1:15731-22101 GCA_041905215.1 Aeromonadaceae bacterium | reverse complement strand
ATCATCGCCTACCTGCAACAGCAGTCGTTTGTTACGCAGATCTATCACCCGAGTCTGCCGACTCACCCGGGGCATGCCATTGCCAAACGCCAGCAACAGGGGTTCGGCGCCATGCTTAGTTTCGAGGTTGCCTTCAATGCAGCACAAATGCAGCGTTTCCTGATGGCACTGGAGCTGTTTTGTCTGGCAGAATCTCTGGGTGGCGTCGAGAGTCTGGTGGCCCATCCGGCCAGCATGACCCACGCCGGCATGGATCCGCAGGCGCGCCTGGTGGCTGGTATCAGCGATCAGCTGTTGCGTCTGTCGGTGGGTATCGAACATGCCGGGGATCTGATCAACGATCTGGATCAAGCCTTCAAGCAGGCCATAGCCTGCGCCTAATTTTCCGTTGTTATCGGGGTAAACGTGTCATGTCACAAGGTGCTGAGCAGTTGAGCGGTCGTCAGGTTCATAAATTTGGTGGCAGCAGTCTGGCGGATCCGAGCTGCTATCGCCGGGTCGCCGGGCTTATCGAGCAGCAGGGACGCGGCGACGAGTTGATCGTCGTCTCGGCGGCGGGCAAGACCACCAACCGCCTGATCCAGTTGCTGGATGCCTTCGATGCGGGCGAACACGCTCTGGCCGCCGTACTCGGTGCCTTGCAAAGTTACCAGCAGGGGTTGATCGATGGTTTGCTGGAGGGGGAATCCCACCAGCAGCTGAGTCAGGCCTTGCAGGCCGATCTGCAGAATATCAGCGCCTCGCTGCAGCAGGTTCCGGACCATCTGGAGCGCAACCGTCTGCTCTCGTTCGGTGAGGTCTGGTCGGCTCGCCTGCTGGCAGCCTTGCTGGTGGAACGTGGTAACGCGGCGACCTGGCTGGATGCCCGCCGTTTCCTGCTGGCCGAAGAGGCCGCGCTGGCGCGGGTGGCGATCGCCCCGTCGCGGGATCGACTGCATGCTCTGCTGAGCGAGTTTGGCCGCCAGTATGTGGTGGTCACCGGCTTTATCGCCGCCGATGAACAGGGGCGAACCCTGTTGCTCGGACGCAACGGTTCCGACTATTCGGCCACCCTGCTGGGTGCCCTGGCCGGTGCCGAAGCAACCACCATTTGGAGTGATGTGGCCGGGGTCTACAGTGCCGACCCGCGTCGGGTCAAGTCGGCCCATCTGCTTGAGCGTCTGTCACTGGCCGAGGCCAACGAGCTGGCTCGTTTGGGCTCGCCTGTGTTGCACAGCCGTACCCTGCAACCGGTACTCGACAGTCAGCAGCGGCTGGCATTGCGCTGCAGCTATGATCCGCAGTCCGGTTCGACCCAGATCCTGCGCCGCAAGTCGCTGGTCAAGGGGGCGCGTATCGTCACCTCGCTGGATCAGGTGGTGCTGCTGGAGCTCAAGGTGCTGCCGCAGCAGGACTATGCCGAGACCATTGCCACCATCGAGGCGGCCCTGGCTCAGCAACAGCTCTGCGCGTTGGCCAGCCATCATCAGCCGGATCGCAAACTGGTGCGGCTCGCCTATACCCCGGAGACGGCACCGAATGCGCAGGCTCTGTTGCAGGATCTGCAGCAACAGGGGCTCTTCTCGGGGCTGATCCTGCGTGAGGGCTACAGTCTGCTGGCGCTGGTCGGGGCCGGTGTCTGTGACCATGCCGAGCAGTGCCACCGCTTCTATCGTCTGCTGGCCGATCAGCCTCTGGAGTTCATCCAGACCAGCAGGGGTGGCTTGAGTCTCATTGCCGTGGTGCGCGAAGTCACGCTCGAACCTCTGCTGCTGGCGCTGCATGCCAGCCTGTTTCACCACAAACGTCGTGCCGGGATTGTGCTGTTTGGCCGAGGCAACATCGGCTCCCAGTGGTTGAGCCTGTATGCCCGCGAACGGGCGCGTCTCGAATCTGAGCACCAGCTCGAGCTGACCCTGTATGGGGTGTTTGACTCCCGGGGCGGCATGCTCTCCGATAGCGGCCTGGAGCCGTTGCAGATGCTGGAGCATTTTCATCCGGAGCCCTTCACCGAATCCGAGTTGCTGGCCCAGCTGGAGCAGCACAACTTCGATGGTCTGATCCTCATCGATCTCACGGCCAGCGAAGAGCTCAGCAACAACTATCCGGATTTTGCCCAACTCGGCGCGCACCTCATCACCGCCAACAAGTTTGCCGGTTCTGCCCCCATCGATTTTTACAATCGCGTGCGCCAGAGTTTTGCCGACCATCAACGCCAATGGCGCTATAACGGTACCGTCGGTGCCGGTCTGCCGATCCAGAGCACGCTGCAGATGCTCTCCCACTCCGGCGATCGCATCCACGGTGTCAGCGGCATCTTCTCCGGCACCCTGAGCTGGCTGTTCCAGCAGTACGACGGTACTCGCCCCTTCTCCGAGCTGGTGGAGGAGGCCTGGCAACACGGCCTGACCGAGCCGGATCCGCGCGAGGATCTCTCCGGTCAGGATGTGCGGCGCAAGCTGCTAATCTTGGCCCGAGAGGCCGGTTTCCCGCTGGAGCCGCAGCAGATCACCCTGCAGAATCTGGTGCCGAACGCGCTGCGTCGGGTCAGCCGCGAGGAGTTTATGGAGCGGTTGCGCGAGATGGATGACAGCCTGCTCGATGCTATCGAGGAGGCGCAGCAACAAGGCAAGCTGCTGCGCTACGTCGCCCGTCTGGAGCGCGATGGCCAGGCGACCGTGGGGCTGGAGGCGCTGGAGCCGCACCATCCATTCGTCAATCTGCGCCCTTGCGATAACATCTTCGCCATCGAGACTGACTGGTATCGCAGCAACCCCTTGATCCTGCAAGGTCCGGGGGCGGGACGCGAGGTGACGGCGGCGGCGGTGCAGGCCGATCTGTGGAGCGTCTGCGCGGCACTTTGACTATCTGCCAGCCTCCCTCTGACGGGGGAGGCTGCGCGTCAAGCGGAACCATTCACCGGCGTTTGACGGTATCTCCGCGAGCTATCCTGCATTTCTTCTCTCTGAACAAGACAACTATTTGAGATACCAGATAAACTCGGCTTGTCGGGTTGTTGGATTCTCAGATGATGCGTTTTTGGTTGCCATTGCTGTTTTTGGTTCTGCTGAGTCCGGGTGTGCGAGCCCTGCCCGTGCTCGACCTGGCGTCGCCGCACATGGCGATTGGCGAGGCCGTCTCAGTGCTTCGTGATGATGAGGGGCAGCTGTCGTTGCATCAGGTGATGGCTCTGCCTGCGGATCGTTTTGCTCCGCTCGGGCAACCGGTGGCTAGTCATACGTTCACCCGCGCCGCTTATTGGTACCGCTTCGACGTTGAAAACCGTTCTTCACAGCCGTTGACACGGATCCTGTGGTTGTCACAGGCGTGGCTGGATCGGGCCGATTTTGCCGTGGTGTCGCCGCAGCAGCGGATCACGCTGTTACCGGGAGGCAATGGTCTGCCGTTTGCGCAGCGGGCGATTGCGTTGCCGTTACCGAATGTGCGCCACAACTTCGAGCCGGGGCGTTCCACAGTCTATCTGCGTGTGCAGACGCCCGATCCGTTTATTGTCTCTATCAATCTGATGAGCGAAGGGGAGTTCCTCTATGCGCAGATGATCGATGGCATCCTCGGTGGTCTGGTCTACGGCGCGATTTTCGCGATGCTGCTCTACAACCTGCTGTTGTATATGGGCACCCGCGAGACCTACCAGCTGGCCTATGTCGGCTATCTGGCGACATTCCTGCTGATGAATGCGGCCTATAACAACTACACATTCCCGCTCTGGTTTGCCGACTGGCCAGCCGGGCAGGACTGGATGCAGTCCGGTGCTATCTTCCTGTTCCTCTGTGCCGGTCTGGCCTTTACCCGCTCTTTTCTCGATCTGCAGCATAGCCATCGACGCCTCTACCGGGCGACGACGGTCGCTCTCTACCTGCTGGTTGGGCTGGGGCTGATCGGGCCGTTGATCGGTTATCCACTGCATGTCGAGTTGTCGATCATCCTCTCATCACTGGTCAGCTGCTACTCGTTCGTGATGGGTCTCTATTCGTGGTTGCAAGGCAACCGCTCGGCGCGTTTCTTCCTGCTGGGGACCATGAGTGGTCTGGTCGGTACTATGGTGACGGCTTGTACCGTCATGGCATTCATTCCTTTTCACTACATTACCTACAAGGCGCTCGACTTTGGCCTCGTCGTTGACGGTATCCTGATGTCACTGGCCTTGACGGATCGCATCAAACTGGTTCGCGAACAGCGGCTGCGTGCTGAACTTGATTCGCGCACCGACAGCTTGACGGGGCTCTATAACCGGCGCGGTTATCAGGAGATCAGTCAGCTTGGCTGGTCAAGGCTCACGCAGCGGCAACAGCCACTCTCCGCGATGGTGATCGATATCAACTACTTCAAGCAGGTCAACGATACGTATGGCCACGCGGCAGGCGATGCGTTGCTGCAGCATGTTGCCCAGCTGTTGCGTCAGCAGTTGCGCAAGCTCGACTATGCCTTCCGCATGGGGGGCGATGAGTTCCTGCTGCTGTTACCGGGGATCGATAGCGGACAAGCCGGCCATCTGGCCGAGCGCCTGCGCAAGGCGATGGAGTGTACTCCGTTGTGCTGGCAGGGGAATGAATTGCCGATCTCGGTCAGTATCGGCCTCAGTGAATGGCAGCCTGGCGAAGAGAACTTCGAGGCTTTGCTGCGTCGGGCAGACAGCGCCATGTATCAACAAAAACCCGCTCGCTTGGGTTAGCTGGCGCAGAAATAAAACATACTACTCCACGCTACTGACCCTCTGCCAATACGATGTCACCCGGACGGGAGGCCGTCGTATGGCCCCGCTCACGGCGGGCGATACGGTGGACTCGGCGAGCTACTCCTCGCCGATCGGGGCGACGGTGGCACTCAGCAGGCGGATGAAGTCCTGCGGTTTGATACCGACTGACAATCCCCGCTTGCCGCCGCTGACCAGTATGGTCTCCTGTTGCAGAGCCCGGCTGTCGAGCAGGGTCGGCAGCTGCTTCTTCTGGGCGAACGGGCTGATGCCGCCCACCTTGTAGCCGGTCAACCGCTCGGCATCTAGCGGCTTCATCATCTCGACCTTCTTCAATTTGGCCGCCTTGGCCACCTCTTTGAGACTGAGCATGCAGGAGACCGGAATCACCGCGGTCACCACCTGTTTGTCGTGCTGTACCAGCAGGGTCTTGTAGACCTGCTCGGCGGGTAGTCCCAGCTTGGACGCGGCATGAAGGCCAAAATCCTCGAGCACGTCGCACTCGTAGCTGTGGGTGGTGAAGTCGATATCTTTGGTTTTCAAAAAGCGGATAGCAGGGGTCATGCACCTATTCTCCTCAAGGTTCGGTAACCGTGGTTACCGCTGATCGATCGGGGGGCGATCTGAATTGCGATAGATGGGGGGTAAAAACAAACAGGCCGGGAATGATCCCGGCCTGTGCCTAGTGGCTTGAACTAGCCCGTGTTGCGCATCCCGGCGGCGATCCCGGCGATGGTGACCATCAAGGCCTGATCGACCTCGGGGTGCAGCTCATCCGGATTGCTGCGTGAGCGGTTGAGCAGTTCGACCTGCAACACGTTCAGCGGATCCGTGTAGGGGTTACGCAGCTTGATGGACTCTTTAATCCAGGGCTGGTCATCCAGCAGGCCGCCTTGCGGACGCAGACGCAAGACGATCTCGGTCGATGCCTTGAGTTCATCACGCAGACGTTGACCCAGTGGCCAGAGGTTTTCCGGCACCAGACGCTGTTCGTAGTACTCGGAGAGCCACAGATCGGCCTTCAGGAACACCATCTCCAGCATTTCCAGACGGGTACGGAAGAAGGTCCACTCCTTGCTCATCTCGACCAGCAGGTGCTCCTTGCCGTCGGCAACGATCGCATTGAGTGCGACGTTGGTGCCGAGCCAGGCCGGCAACATCATGCGGTTCTGGGTCCAGGCGAAGATCCACGGAATGGCGCGCAGCGATTCAACACCGCCGTTCGGCTTACGCTTGGACGGACGGGAACCCAGCGGCAGCTTGCCCAGTTCCATCTCCGGCGTTGCGGCACGGAAGTAGGGGACGAAGTCTGGTGCACCACGGATGATGCTGCGGTAGTGGTCACAGGAGACCTGAGCCAGCTGTTCCATCACCTCACACCACTCGCGCTTCGGCTTCGGCGGCGGCAGCAGGTTGGCTTCCAGCACGGCGCTGGTGTAGAGCTTGAGGCTGGTCATGGCCACTTCCGGCAGACCGAACTTGAAGCGGATCATCTCGCCCTGTTCGGTAACGCGGAAACCACCCTTCAGGGATCCTGGCGGCTGCGACAGGATGGCCTGATGAGCCGGACCACCGCCACGACCCACGGTACCACCGCGGCCATGGAACAGGTTGAGCTTCAGCCCTTCGCGTTCGGCGATCTCGACCAGTTGTTCCATCGCCCGGTACTGAGCCCAG
>JAYRLO010000009.1:0-15721 GCA_041905215.1 Aeromonadaceae bacterium | reverse complement strand
GAGTAACCGATCATCACGTACTGCTGGCCCTGGATGTAGCCACGGTACCAGTCGACGGAGAGCAGACGGTTCATGACCAGCGCGGCGTTTTCCAGGTCATCCTGGGTTTCAAACAGCGGGGCAACCGGCATGTGGAAGGTACAGCCTACTTCCTTGAGCAGCAGCTGCACTGCCAGGACATCGGAGGCCTGACGAGCCATGGAGATGATGTAGATACCGAAGGCACCCGGATCGGTTTCGGCGATCACGCGGCAGGTATCCAGCACTTCCTGGGTCTCTTCGCTCGGTCGCCAATCCGGCGGCAGCAGCGGGCGGCGGGAGTTGAGTTCAGTCAGCAGGAAGGCCTGCTTGTCCTCTTCGTTCCATTGGCTGTAGTCACCCAGCCCCAGATAACGGGTCAGCTCGGCAATGGCCTGGCCGTGACGTTCGCCATCCTGACGGATGTCGAGCTTGAGCAGTGTGATGCCGAAGCAGCCCAGCTTGCGCAGCACGTCGAGCAGCAGACCATCGGCGATGATGCTCATGCCGCACTGTTGCAGAGAGTGGTAGCAGAGCTCCAGCGGCTCGCGCAGCTGTTCGGTGCGGCTGATGAGGTCGCGGCTCTCGGTGTATTGGCCTTGCAGACGAGCGGTCAGGTTCTGCAGGGTTTCACGAATGTCGTTACGCAGGATGCGCAGCACGGCACGATAGGGCTCGTTGCTGTTACCGGCCAGGGCGCGAACTTCGTCGCTGCAATCCATCATCGACAGCTCGGAGACCAGCTCCTGCACATCGGCCTGGAACAGGTTCAGGGCGACCCAGCGGGAAGTCAGCAGGACTTCGCGAGTCACCTTGGCGGTAACGAACGGGTTGCCGTCACGGTCACCACCCATCCAGGAGGCGAAACGGACCGGTGCCACATCCAGCGGCAGGCGGATACCGAAGTTCTCCTGCAGACGCTCGTCGAGCTGACGCATGAAATTCGGGATCGCAGGCCACATGTTGTTTTCGATCATGGCGAAGCCCCACTTGGCTTCGTCGACCGGCGTCGGGCGCTGTTCACGAATTTCGTTAGTGTGCCAGGCTTGGTTGATCAGTTGTTCGATGCGATGCAGCAGGAAGTTGCGTTCACGCTCGGTCAGGTCACACAGCTCCAGCTGTTCCAGACACTCGTTGAGCTGGACGTGCTTGTGGATCAGGGTGCGGCGGGTGACTTCGGTCGGGTGCGCGGTCAGTACCAGCTCGATATCCAGCTCGCGAACGGCGTGCAGTATCTCCTGCTCGGTGGCGTTGCTGGCCTTGAGCTTGGCAAACAGGTGATCCAGGGCATCGGGCCCCTGATGCTCTTCATTGTGCCGGGAGATGGTGTGGAACTGTTCGGCCACGTTGGCCAGGTTCAGAAACTGGCTGAATGCCCGGGCTACCGGCAGCAACTCTTCGTCGCTCAAACCGTGCAGGGTATCGATCAGTGTTTGTCGTGCCTCTTCATTTCCTTGGCGAGAGGATTTGGACAACTGGCGAATGGTTTCGATCTTTGCCAGAAACTCGTCGCCCAGATGATCCTTGATGGTCTTGCCTAGCAGCTGACCCAACAGGCCCACGTTGCCACGCAGTGCCGCGTACTTCTCATGCATATCGTCCGTTCCTTCCCTTTTTGTTGTGAGGATTACCACAATATTGTCCCCACCGGCCGAGGGTACAATCTATCCGCAATGGGTGAGCCAGGTCAAATATTGAGCCTACTAAAAGTGCAAATTTATGCGATTTCTGCCCGGAAGTGGTTCACAGGCAGAATTTACGTATCAGATGCTGCAACACTTCTTTGGTCGGCGTGACGAACGAGAGGTCGAGATATTCATCCGGCTGGTGGGCCTGGGTGATGTATCCGGGGCCGAGTACCAGGGTGTCACAACCGAGCTGTTGCACGAAGGGAGCCTCGGTGCAGTAGTTGACGGACTCGGCGCCGTGGCCCGTGGCCAGCTCCGCTTCCCGCAACAGGGGCGAGTTTTCATCGCAGGCATAGGGTGGTATCGGTTCATGCATGTGGCTGATGTGCAGGCAGCCGGGATGGCACTCGTGCACTTCACTGAGATTGGCCTGCAACAGTCCGATCAACTCCTCCGGCGAGACGCCGGGGATGGGGCGCAGATCGATCTGCAACTCACAACAGCCACAGATGCGGTTCGGGCTGTCGCCACCGTGAATGGCGCCGAAGTTCAGGGTCGGGTAGGGCACCTGAAAATGTGGATTGTGGTATTTTTCCTTCAATTCACGTTGCAGGCCACCGAGCTTGCCGAGCACCTGTTGCATGATCTCGATGGCATTGACCCCGTTGGCCGGATCCGAGCTGTGACCGCTCTTGCCGGTGACGCGGATCGATTCAGACATGTGTCCCTTATGCATCATCACCGGCACCAGGCCGGTCGGCTCACCGATCACCGCATAGTCAGGGCGGATGGTGTGGGCGCGAGCGATGGCCTGGGCACCCGCCATGGTGGTCTCTTCATCGGCGGTGGCCAGGATGCGCAGCGGCTTCTTGAGTTGGCTCAGGTCCATCTCCTGCACGGCGGCGACAATAAAGGCAAAGAAGCCCTTCATGTCGATGGTGCCGAGTCCATACAGACGATCCCCCTCCTGGGTGACGGTGAAGGGATCCCGGCTCCAGCGTCCGGCATCGAACGGTACCGTATCCGTATGGCCACTCAACAGCAGTCCGCCTTCCCCCGAGCCCAGGGTGGCAATCAGGTTGAATTTGCCCGGTAAGTCAGCGATCGGCGTAATTTCGATGTGGAATCCAAGCTGGGTGAACCAGTCGGCCAGCAGTTGAATGACCCCCTGATTGCTCTGATCCCAAGCCGGATCTGTGCTGCTAATCGATGGAATCGCGATGATATCGCGGTATAACTTAAAAAAATCGAGATTTGCCATACATCCTCCTTGCACCCCACATGCTAATTTGATAAATAATATAAATGCAAGTTCGATGCATAAATATTAAAATGCGTCGCACGCTGAAACTGTAGGGATCATTTGTAAGGCAATGTTGATGTTCTGTCACCGCCAAACTGTCGGCTTCTCAACATTTGTTTACCGCTGCATAGTCTTGCAGACCTTGTTTCCCGTTAAACCCTGAATTCTCAAACTCTGCTGAGCCATTACGGAAGTTGCCATGCTGAATGTCGTCATTATTGGAGCCAGTGGTTATGCCGGTGCAGAACTGGCTGCCATGGTACAGAAACACCCCCACCTGAACCTCAAGGGGCTTTATGTCTCTGCCAACAGTCAGGATGCCAATAAGCCTTTTTCTGCGCTCTATCCGCGTTTTCTCGGTATTGTCGATCTGCCTATCCAACCGTTGAACGACGAGGGAATGGTCGCAGCCAAGCAGGGTACCGACCTGGTCTGCCTGTGTACCGCCCACGAGGTGAGCATGGATCTGGCGCCGCAATTTCTGGCGGAAGGCATCAAGGTATTCGATCTCTCCGGTGCGTTTCGTGTCGAGCAGGAGGGCTTCTACGACCAGTATTACGGTTTCGCCCATAACCAGCCGGAGTGGCTGCAGAAGGCGGTCTATGGTCTGGCCGAGTGGAATGAAGAGGCCATCGCCCAGGCCGATCTGATTGCCGTACCGGGTTGCTATCCGACCGCTTCGCTGTCGGCCCTCAAGCCGCTGATGGCGGCTGGCCTCATCAAGGCGGGGACTACTCCGATCATCAACGCGGTCTCCGGCGTCTCCGGCGCCGGTCGCAAGGCGGCCATCAATACCAGCTTCTGCGAAGTGAGCCTCAACCCTTACGGCGTCTTCAAGCACAGACACCAGCCGGAGATCAGCCACCATCTGGGCAGCAAGGTGGTGTTCCAGCCGCACCTGGGCAACTTTGCCCGTGGCATCCTGGCCACCATCTATGTGCAGCTGGCCGAGGGGGTGACTGCCGACCAGGTGGATGCCGCCTATGCCACCGCCTACGAAGGCAAGCCCATCGTCCGTCTGAGTGGCCAATGGCCGTCGATTGCCGGGGTGGCGGGAACTCCTTTCTGTGATCTGCACTGGCAGGTCGACGGCGATCAGCTGATCATCGGCTCGGCGATCGATAACCTGCTCAAGGGCGCCTCGGCGCAGGCGATGCAGTGCATCAACATCAATTACGGATTTGAACAGACCTGCAGTCTGATTTAACGGAGCAAATGGAAATGGCCAACAACACCCTGATCATCAAGCTCGGCGGCGCTCTGCTGGAGAGCGACGAAGCCCTTGGCGCCCTGTTCGACGGACTAACCCAGTTTCTGGAACAGCAACACAGACCTCTGGTGCTGGTTCACGGCGGCGGCTGCCTGGTGGATGATCTGCTCAAAGGCTTGGGTCTCAAGAGCACCAAGAAGAATGGTCTGCGGGTTACCCCGTTCGAGCAGATCCCGGTGATTGCCGGTGCCCTGGCCGGGACGGCCAACAAGCAGATGATGGCCAAGGCCATCCAGCACGGCATCAAGACCGTCGGCCTCTGTCTGGCCGATGGCGGCTTGTGCAATGTCACCCAGCTGGATCCGGAGCTTGGCGCGGTTGGTGAGTGCCAACCGGGGGATGCCTCCTTGCTGAACGCCCTGCTCGATGGCGGCTTCCTGCCGGTCATCAGCTCCATCGGCATCACCGCCGAAGGCCAGTTGATGAACGTCAACGCCGACCAGGCTGCCACGGCGATTGCCGAGGCGTTGGGCGCCGATCTGGTGATGCTCTCCGATGTCAGCGGCATCCTGGATGGCAAGGGCCAACTGATTGCCGAGGTGACTCAGGCCAAGGCCGATGAACTCATCGCCAAGGGCGTCATCACCGGTGGTATGGAAGTGAAGGTCAAGGCCGCGCTGCATGCCGCCGCCAGCCTGGGACGCCCCATCAGCGTCGCCAGCTGGCGCTATCCGGAGCAGCTGAGCAAGTTGCTGGCTGGTGGTGCCGTCGGCACCCGGATCTCCGCGTGAGGCGGGCCGGAATATAACGAGAATGAAAATTTAAGGAGTAGGGCATGCGTCACCTGTTAACGACCAAGGAATTCAACAAGGAAGAGTTGCTGGAGCTGCTCCAGCTGGGACGTGCCATGAAGGCCAATCCGGCCGGATTCCGCGCCAGCTTGGCCCACAAGAGCATCGTCACTCTGTTTGAGAAACCCTCGCTGCGGACCCGGGTGACCTTCGACATCGGCATTCATCGTCTGGGGGGCCATGCGGTCTACCTGGATCAGCAAAATGGTGCCATGGGCAGTCGGGAAACCGTTAAGGACTTTGCCGGTAACCTCTCCCGCTGGTGCGAGGGGATCGTCGCCCGAGTGTTTGATCACAAGACACTGCTGGAGCTGCGCGAGCACGCCACAGTGCCGGTCATCAACTCCCTGTGCAATCTCTACCACCCCTGCCAGGCGCTGGCCGACTTCATGACCATCGCCGAGAACTATGACGATCTGGCGAAGGTGAAGCTGGCTTATCTGGGGGATGGCAACAACGTCGCCCACTCCTTGCTGCTCACCGGCGCCATCCTCGGTACCGATGTGACCGTGGTGGCGCCGAAGGGCTGTGGCCCGGATGCCCAGATCTTCAACGAGGCGGCCGAGCTGGCCAAACTGAGCGGTGCCCGTCTGGCGGTGACCGATCGGGTTGAGGATATTGTCGGTTTCGATGTGGCCTATACGGATACCTGGGTTTCAATGGGTGACAACACCCCCCTGGAAGCGGTAAAAGACAGGTTCATGCCCTATCAGATCAACCAGGGATTGCTGGACAAGACCGGGATCCGCCATGTGCTGCACTGCCAGCCGGCGCACCGGGAGATGGAAATTACTTCTGACGTCATGGATGGCCCGGCCTCCCTCATCCTCGATGAGGCAGAAAACCGGATGCACGCGCAAAACGCCGTCCTGCACACACTGATCAATCAAGGAGACAAATAAATGGAAGGCATCAACAAGGTTCTGCTGGCTTACTCGGGTGGTCTGGATACTTCGGCGATCGTGCCCTGGTTGAAAGAGAACTATAACTGCGAAGTTATCTGCTTCGTGGCGGACGTGGGCCAGGGTGCCGACGATCTGGAAGGGGTCGAGCAGAAGGCCATCGCCTCCGGTGCCTCCAAGTGCATCGTCAAGGATCTGAAGGAAGAGTTCGTCAAGGATTACGTCTATCCGACCCTGAAGACTGGCGCCATCTATGAAGGCACCTATCTGCTGGGTACCTCCATGGCTCGTCCGGTCATCGCCAAGGCGATGGTGGAAGCGGCCATGGCCGAAGGCGCCGATGCTATCGCGCACGGCTGTACCGGTAAGGGTAACGATCAGGTGCGTTTCGAAGGCGCCGTCGCCGCCCTGGCTCCGCAGCTGAAGGTCATTGCTCCATGGCGGATCTGGACCATGCGTTCCCGCGAAGAGCTGCTCAACTACCTCTCCGAGCGCAACATTCCTTGCAAGGCCTCCATCACCAAGATCTACAGCCGTGATGCCAACGCCTGGCACATCTCCACCGAAGGTGGCGAGCTGGAAAGCACCTGGAACGAAGCCTCCGAAGCCGTATGGCAGTGGACCGTCGCGCCGGAACAGGCACCGGATCAGCCAGAAATGGTCAAGCTCGGCATCGTCAAGGGTGAAGTGGTTGCCGTCGATGACAAGCAACTGAGCCCGTATCAGGTTCTGGTCGAGCTGAACGCGCGCGCCGCCAAGCACGGTGTCGGTCGCATTGACATCACCGAGAACCGTCTGGTGGGCATGAAGTCCCGTGGCTGCTACGAAACTCCGGGCGGCACCGTGATGATGGCCGCTCTGCGCGCCGTCGAAGAGCTGGTGCTGGACAAGACCACCCGCGCCTGGCGTGAGAAGCTCGGTGCCGAGTTCTCCCACCTGGTCTATGACGGTCGCTGGTTCACTCCGCTGTGCAAGGCCATCGTCGCCTCGGCTGATGCCATCGCCGAAGACCTGACCGGTGAAGTGGTACTGAAGATGTATAAGGGTTCTGTCACCGCGGTGCAGAAGCGCTCCATCAACAGCCTCTACTCCGAAGACTTCGCCACCTTCGGTGCCGATGAAGTGTACGATCAGAGCCATGCCGAAGGCTTCATCCGCCTCTATACGCTGGCCAGCCGCATCCGTGCGTTGAAAGACCAAAGCAAGAAGTAATACAACAGCCAGCTGTGCTGTCGGCCTCTTCCGTTGCGGCGGGGAGGCCTCTATTTTCGCTGTACTCCGGCCTCTGGCGGGAGTGATTAGACCTTTATCAGCTCAAGATTTGGAGAGAACACCATGGCGTTGTGGGGCGGACGTTTCAGTCAGGCAGCCGATACCCGGTTCAAGCAGTTCAATGATTCCCTGCGGTTTGACTATCGCCTGGCGGAACAGGACATCACGGGCTCCGTCGGTTGGTCTCGGGCTCTGGTGCAGGTCGGCGTGTTGAGTGCCGACGAGCAGGCGCGCCTGGAAGTGGCGCTCAATGCCCTGCTGGCCGAGGTGCAGGCCGATCCGGAGCAGATCCTGCAGTCCGATGCCGAAGACATCCACTCCTGGGTGGAAGGCAAGCTCATCGAGCGGGTCGGTGATCTGGGCAAGAAGCTGCACACCGGCCGTTCGCGCAACGATCAGGTGGCCACCGATCTGAAACTCTGGTGCAAGGCCCAGGGGCAGGTGCTGCTCGGCTCCATTCATCAGCTGCAACAGGCGCTGGTGGCGGCTGCTCGGGTGCATCAAGGCGCCGTGCTGCCGGGTTACACCCATCTGCAACGGGCGCAACCGGTCACCTTCTCCCACTGGGCGCTGGCCTATGTCGAGATGCTGGAGCGTGACTACAGCCGTCTGCAGGATGCCTTGGCACGTCTGAACCTCTGCCCGCTGGGCTCGGGTGCCCTGGCCGGTACCGCCTATGCCATCGATCGCGAGGCGCTGGCGCTGGATCTGGGCTTTGCCGGGGCGACCCGCAACAGCCTGGACTCGGTCTCGGATCGCGACCATGCGGTCGAGCTGATGAACTGCGCCAGCCTCTCCATGGTCCATCTGTCGCGCTTTGCCGAAGACCTCATCTTCTTCAATACCGGTGAAGCGGGCTTTGTCGAACTCTCCGACAAGGTGACTTCCGGCTCCTCCTTGATGCCACAGAAGAAGAACCCCGATGCGCTGGAGCTGATCCGCGGCAAGGCCGGGCGGGTGGTCGGTGCCCAGATGGGCATGATGATGACCCTGAAGGCGCTGCCTCTGGCCTACAACAAGGACATGCAGGAAGACAAGGAAGGGTTGTTCGATGCCCTGGACTCCTGGCATGACTGCCTGGACATGGCCTGCCTGGTGCTCGAGGATATCAAGGTGAATCAGGCACGCACCCTGGCGGCGGCGCAAGGCGGTTACGCCAATGCCACCGAGTTGGCCGACTACCTGGTGGCCAAGGGGATCCCGTTCCGTGAGGCGCACCATATCGTCGGTGAAACCGTGGTTTATGCCATCAAGGTGGCCAAGCCGCTCGAAGATCTCAGCCTCGACGAGCTGCGTCAGTTCAGTCCGGTCATCGCCGATGATGTCTACCCGATCCTGTCGCTGGAATCGACCCTCGGCAAGCGGGTGGCCAAGGGGGGCGTCGCTCCTGAGCAGATCGATTCGGCGCTCTCTTTCATGGAGAGCCACCTGGCCAAGCGCCAGGCGTAACAGGCAACGACATGAAACAGGAGCCAATTCGGCTCCTGTTTCATCATTGGGGTGAGTCCTTATCTATACTTGGCTGCAGAGGTGGGCATACGGATTGTCACTCATGAATCGTCCCGATGATTTTCAACAGTTGCATGGTTTCTACCAGATTGAGTCCAAACCTCGCTGGATACAGGTAACTATTGCCGAAGGTATCAACCTGGCGCTGGTCAAAAAGTATCAACCCGAGATGCAGGCGGCCATTGGGAGGTTCCAGGGACGTCGCTGGGGGATGCATCTGTTGGTGCTGGGGGATGGCTTGCTGACGCCGGATGCGACCGTGACGCTGCGTAACGTGATTATGACCCGTGCCCAGATAGGATGCTGCGCCGTGGCCATCCAGATTGTCGAGGCGACGGCTCCCTCACTGATCCAGGCTTACTGGAATGAGCTCTACTCCCACTCGGGTATGCCCTACACCTTCTGTCAGGATGAGACACAAGCCGAACAGTGGCTTGACGAACATCTGGCCGAGTTGGTTTAACACCACTTCGCTGACGATTCAGCGTTTTTGGTTGTGGCAGGCGGCGCTAAACCACCTGCCACTGTGGACCCTCGGGGATAATGTCCGTCAGTTAGCGAAGGAGAGATAGCCTTTTGAGCCAACCGTTGGCGGCAGGGATGCCGCCAGCGAGCCCCCATGGAAGGTTTACGGCGAGTTGGCGAGAGAGGCTGTTTCTCCCGAACCTCTTAACTAGCAAGCATTAGGGCCTTGGCAGGCCTATTTTTGCAAATCTTCCGGATCCAGCAGGATCACCTCGCAATTCCCCCAGTGATCCTGAAAGGCCTTCTGATGCATATCGAAGATCACCAGCAGGTTCCCCAGACCGAAGGCGCTGCTGAACATCCGCACCAGAGCCTGGCCAACCTTCAGGTTAGAGCCATCAATGTTCTGTACTCGCAGCCGGAAGCGACGCATGCCGGGGGTGTACCCCTGTTTGCACCAGAACCAGAGGTAGAAGCCGCAGACCGAACAGGTCAGGGCGAAGATGTACAGGTGGCTGTGAGCCAGCCACTGCCCCAGGTCCGGGTATTCACCCAGCTGCAGCAGCCCGATGATTTGCAGCAGAAAGGCGATGCCGTAGCCGACAAAGGCGGTCAGAGCCAGCAGGGCACCAACCAATGGCAGGTCGAATGCCCAGGCGGCCAGGCGGCGGAACAGGCCGGCGCGGGGGTGAGTCGGGATGATCACTTTTTTCGCCGGAGCTGCGTCATTCGCGGCCGGGCGTGAGGTTGGTTTCTTTTTCGACATAGGGTACTGCTTTTGTTATGGATGATTCAGGGCTGCCTAGTCTACCTCAAGGCGGCTCTCATCATGCAGTGACCGCTCCGACGATTTAATCATCAACCGTTTGAGATAATGGAAAAAACCATTTGCGCTGTCGATGGGGATTTGTATAATCCCTCCCGCACTACAGTCCGAGACCGCAAGGTAACGGCGTGCATGCCCAGGTGGCGAAATCGGTAGACGCAGCGGATTCAAAATCCGCCGGTGAATAACCGTGTCGGTTCGAGTCCGACCCTGGGCACCAAATAGATTCAATGACTTAGGGCCACTCATCGAGTGGCCCTAAGTTTTTTCTGTCGCCAAGTGGCGACAAAGTGGCGGCAGGTAAAATGGTGGCGATGTGGCTGGAATGGCATGGCGGCATTTTGCAGTTTTCGTTTTTTGCCCAATCGCCTCCTATGCCGCGCCGGTTCTGGTGTTACGCATCGCAACGCTTGGCTCAATATTTGTGGCTGCATCACAAAAATCGCCACGTAAAATAGACCGACCCCAGCAATGACGCGCCTTTCGGCTTTCCTCCGATCCTTCCGCTGATCCTCAAAACTGTAAAACACTGAAATTCCTTTCAATCTTTTCAGATCCTTTGATCCTCGCAGATCCCAGCAATGGCGGGCCTTAGCCCTATAAAACTGCACCATTTCAAAACTGCAAAAAATTAATCAACTAAAGCCCGCGGGCGGGGGCGGAGGAGCGCGGATTACGTGGCCGCGTGGGCTCCGTGGTGCTCCCTGGGTGCGCGCTCGCCCCTGAGCGGTGCTCTGGTGTGCTTTGCCTGGTAGGTGTGACGGAACGACAAAGGCGGCCGCTATGGGCCGCCTGTTGCGTTTGGTGAGGTGTTGTTACTCGAGCATGGGTGAGAGAGTGCTGGCCAATTCGCTGGCCTCGTTGCTCTGGCCGCTGAATGTCGTGCCCTGGTCTGGCTTTGGGCTGCCGTTGTGGGTGTGTGTGGCCGTGGTGCTGGCCAGCTCCTTGACGACTCCCATCAACTCCAGCAGCAGGTGCAGGATGTTGGTCGAGTCGGTTCCCAGCCATGATCTGGGGGCTTCCATGTGCTGCAGGTCTCCGGCCACTGCCCGGCGCACCTTGCCTGCCAATTGGGTCAGGTCCCCTGCAGTGGTGTGACGCATATTGCCAAGCGCGGCTTGGTCTATCATCCCTGCGGCGATCTGCTCTATGTTGCCCAGCGCCTCCACGATTTTACTGCCACCGATCTGCTCGGTGCTGTGCTGACGAGTTACCAGCTCATGGCTACCGACGGCTTGTCGCAGTTCGTCTGCTATGTGTTCCAGCCGGTAGGCGTTATCTGTGATGGTGCGGTCAGTTGCCCTGGTGATGTTGCCTGCACTGTCCATCCGCTGATATACCTCTGCCCGCTGTTGTTGCAGCTGCTCCAGCGGTTTTACATCGGGCAGTGTCCAGTCCTGTGCCAGCACAGTCCGGATAAACGGCTTATCGGCTCGACCGAACGCGAAGCCAATTTCAACGATGGTTCCCTCTTCCGGCAGGCCGAACATGCCAGCATCATGGCCACCGATTACCACGGGCATCGGTACGGCCTTGTAAACCGGAACGGCCGTATCTTCGGTACCATCTTCAGTCAGCAGCTGCACATCAACGGCATAGCGAGGGCGGAATGCGGCAGCCACTTGCCCGGCGCTGGCGCTATCGGCAACCATCACCACCCGCCCGAACCTGGGCAGGTGATACTTGGCGGCCAGCTCCGGATATTGCGACTCCATGCGGCGCTGATCTGCGGTTTTACCTGTGCCTTTCCATCCTATTGTCATTTCGCTGCCGGTCATCCGCACGGATGTGATGCGCTTGCCGTCAATCGTGACACCCGGGCGGATGGCTGGTACTGCTGGCAGTGTCATGCTATCGCCAGCTCGGCGGGTGCTCCACTCTGAGCCGATGTCTGCCGATCGGTCCACCCAGTAGCTGTGCGCGTAGCTGCCGCACCACACTTGCGCGTCTGTCTGCTGGTACCAGATCCAGTCCGGAACGCTGAAGGCGCGGCCTGCGGCTTCCAGCAACTGGTATCCGGTGCCATGCGCCGTAAAGTTCGGGATTGGCTTATCGACATAGTCAGCAGCTGGCAACACGAACGACAGGCCGCATTGCTGTGACAAGACCTTAATGACCTGGCGCAATGTGGCATGCTGAATACTCATGGTGTATTGCTGCCCCAGTACGCCCGACAGCTCTCGGCAGAATGCCCGTTGGTATCCATTTTCGGCGGGCTGCAGGCGTTCGATGATGCCGGTGAACCAACGCCGCATATCGCGGTTATAGCCGATGTCATAGGCCACTATCTGCCCTGGCTTGCCTGATCCCTTGAAGGTGAACAGGGCACGTCCTCCGGCTGACAGCTCGATGATCACCTCATCGGCTGATAACTCGACCTCTGCGGCACCGACGACCAGTCGTTTATCTAATTTCATCGGTTACCCTCCCAGCCATGCATCGACTTTTGCAAAAAACTGTTCGTTTTTCGATAGCGTTACGTTTTCCGGGGCCTCGCTGGTTGGTGCAGCCTCTGTGGTGCTGGCGGCGCTGTCACTGCTGGTTTGCGTGGCAGTTGCTGCAGGTTTACCGGCGCGTTGTTCAATTTTCTCCGATACGGATTTCACTTCGCGGATAGTGAATTGCACCGCCCAGGCCATCATGTTTTCTTGTTCGGTTGCCGTGATGTTTCCGGCAAACTTCCCCTGCGTTACTTTGACGGCCAGCGCCAGGTTAGATCCGATCCGATATACCTTGCGGCTGCTTCCGTCCTTGGCTCTTGCCAGTTCAAACAGCCGAGCCAAATCGTCCGGCTCTTTGTATGCAATCAGACCGGACACGTTCAGTT
Source organism: Aeromonadaceae bacterium (assembly GCA_041905215.1). GTDB lineage: Bacteria > Pseudomonadota > Gammaproteobacteria > Enterobacterales > Aeromonadaceae > Pseudaeromonas. The sequence continues at coordinate 2,910 of JAYRLO010000009.1, read as the reverse complement.
CGCAGCCCTTATCGCCTTTTTCCGTGGTGTTGGTGCCGCTGGTCTGGCCGGACATGTCCTCATCAGCGAACTGCATCGACAACTGGATTTTCATGCCCTTCATCTTGATCAGTTCGCCGTCCAACGACAGTTGCGGTGTGCTCATGTCAACAGCTCCTTCCAAAATGCCATGGGGTCATTCGAGATAATGACGGCCCCGACTGTAACAACCTGGCTGTAATCACCTGGAGCAGATGCCTTGATCTGACTGGCCATCGCATCGGGTGAGCCCGAAAGCTCGCAGGCCCACAGTGAGGCCTGGCTAGCCAGTTGTTTGAGTCGCTGAATTGCTGTTGATGAAGCGTTGAGCGCGGCGGCTCTTGCTGCAGCCAGTTGGCGCAGTCGGTCAATGGGTGCTGTTGTTTCAGCGGCTAGGCTTTCCAGTTGAGCCAATGCGGCACCTTGCTCTTGCAGATAGTCTCGCAGTGGCGACATGCTGACCGGTGCCGATGTGGGCAAGTGGGGTAGTGCCGGTGCTGCCGGTTGCGTCATGATGGCATTGTCAGCGCTGATCCGGCGCAGCACGGAACACCACGCCGGGATCGGCATGATGTCCAGCACAGGCCGCAGCAGCGCCGCCAGCTCTTGTTCGGTTGCAGCCATCAGCATCATGGCGACGCCGGATGTTCCGGATGCCAGATTCGCATCTGCACGATCTGCAAGTTTGGCGGCCAGAGCCTTGGCCGCATTGGCGGGAGCCAGATAGTGGCGGCCGTTTTCTTCCAGGCCCACGCCGTACTGGTATGGGGTCACGCACACAATCTGCCCCGAGGCTTGTAATCCCATGAGTTGGGTTCGTAAGTCGGCCAGAGCGGTGGCTGCTGGTGCCAGCGGGTGATGCTGGTGCTCTGCACGGCTGGTGATGGTGGCCAGTTTGTCGAGCGCGGCCTGGTCGATTGGCTGGATACCAGCCAGTACCATCGATGTCTGCTGTTCAATGCTGGCTGCGCATGGTGGCCACTTTGCGGACTGCATCATAGTTACCTCGTTGCATACACACAGCTGAACACACCGCGCTGAGATGAGGTGATCGTCAGTTGATTGGTCGTTGGCTCGTAGTTGTAGCTAATAATCCAATCGGATGAGTCACCATAGTCCACCGACAATGAGCCGATTTGCTGATGACCAGTAACAAACGGCATCGGCAAAACGCCGACCGCAACCTTGCTGCCTGTATCGGTCATTACGATGTTTAGCTGGGTGTATAAATAGTCCGCCACATTCAGGATCAGCTCGCTGACGCCAGCTCCGGTCCAGATGGTTTGCAGCCCTTTAGCGGCTCTGGTACTGAGCGAGTCTTCCAGTCCTACCACATCGGCCATCTGATGCTTGTGGGTGGAGCTAGCTTTGTTGTTGAGCGCATTTTGCAGGCTGAGAATCGTCTGCTCCAAACCCGATACATTAGCGATGGAGTGGCCATGGCCGCTGTTTGATTTATTGTCGAGCGCGGTACTCAGCCCCTCGACATTGTCCATGGTATGGCGATGGCCATTGTTCGCCTTTTTCCCCAGTTCGGTGTCCAGCCCGTTGATATCGGCAATATCGTGCTGATGCTCTAAGTCTGCTTTTTCATCGATATTTGCCTGTAGCGCTTGCAGCTGGCCTGACATATCGACTTGCCAGGTGCTGGCATCCACGGTGATACCTGTCGCCAGTGCTGCGCCGCTGTACTCCATCACCATGGTTTTGACGATGGAGTTCCCCTGGGTGGCGCCGTTGGTCTTGATCTTGGTCTCGGTTTGCTTGTAGACCACCATGGCCACAGTGCTGCTGGCTTTGTTGATCAGATACATAGCGTTGAAGCTGAAATCGCCAACTTTGGTATCCATTACGATGGAATAGGCGATGGCATTCGCATCCATTTTCCCTGCCTGATCCACGTTCTGGCGATAAACAATGTCGGCAGTCGCTGGCATGCCTTCTGAACGGGGCGGCGTGGCGGTGTGGTCTAAGCCCGGGATGTAGGCCAGCACAATTTCATCCAGCGCCACTTTTGTGCCGCCCGTGATGCAGGCCTGCAGGTAGGTTTCAAATGCGGTGGTGATGCAGCTGCTCATGGGGTTACTCCAGTGATGCGGTGAATATTTGCTGGCTCATACCAAAATGGCCGGCTCGGATCTGGACGGTTTCAGGCGGATAAACCACGCGGAAATAGTAGCGACGGCAGGTACGGCCGTAGTGCTGGATCAGTGTGGATAGCAGATCCTGATTCTCGGTCTGCGCATCATCTTCCATTGTGATGGTGATGATGTCCCAATCGATACCTGGTGAACGCTCATCAAGGTTCGAAATTGTCATGCCCAGCCGTGAGAAGATGTTGTAAAAACCAGCCTCACCCCCGGCATCTACCGCGTTCTTGAAGGCGAACGCCACGCGCTTGCGGTACAGGTCCAACGGCTCGCCAGTAAATCGGCTGATATCCCGATCCCATGCCAGCAATTGCAGCACGGCCTCGCTGCAGGTCAGGGGGTCCACTTGTTTGAGTGGGTAGAGCAACCAACTGCGCACCTGCCCCCAAAAACCAGCTAGCCCCTGCGCCAAGTACCATGGCTCACTCAACTGGGTGGTGATGGTTTTGCCATCCATCCACCACGGCAGTGACATGGTTGGTAACGCTGGGGCCTCGGCCAACGGGTCGCCGGCCTCCGGTGCGGCCTTAGTCCAGTCGGTGACTTTGCTATTTGCGCTATTCCATGGAATGAATAAGTCGACAGCCCCCGCCACGCTGTCTGCAGCTAGCGGGTCAACGGCGAGCATATATGGCGTTATGCTCATACCTTTTCCCCAGTTACCAAATTAGCCTTGCCTGGGTAAATTGGCCCCAAGCATTTTGGTTCATAGACTGGATATGGCCTAAACTTTGCCGTTCCA
>JAYRLO010000285.1:0-3802 GCA_041905215.1 Aeromonadaceae bacterium | reverse complement strand
TGGCCGTCCAGCCACAGCCGCCGCAACTGGATCAGGTCGAGCCTGACGACGCACCCGGTCGCCGCTGGTTGCTCAATACCGGCCGCTTGCGCGATCAGTGGCATACCATGACCCGCACCGGCCATCTGGCCCGACTGATGGAGACTGAGCCCTATCCGCGCATCAGCGTCAACCACACGACGCTGCTGGCCAGCGGCCTGGAGCAAGGCCAGTTGGTGTGGATCGGATCGCGGCGGGATCAAGTCCTGGCGCGGCTGGAGCGCGATGACGGCCTAGCCGATGAGGAGGCCTTCATGCCGATGCACTGGAGCGATCTCTTCACCGCCCGCGGCGGCGTCAATCGCCTGGTCGCGCCGGTCGTCGATCCGATCTCCGGTCAACCGCAGTTCAAACAGACGCGCATCCAGGTCGCACCGTTTGCCACCCGCTGGCTGGCGCTGTGGGTTGGGCAGCATGAGCCTGAGCTAGAAGCCCTGGGCCGCGATCCGGATTGGTGGAGCCGGCGCCCGGTAGACGGTGGTGAGTGCCGCTTGCTGGCCGATGCCAGCAGCGACGCCAGTCAACTGTGGCAGGCCATCGCCAGTCGAGGGCAGTGGCTGAAGCTGCCGATGCCCGGTGGCTGGGTGGCGGTCAAACTGATCAATGAACGCATCGACGGTCTGATGCTCTGCGGGGACAACCCCTGGAAGCTCAACGTCGGGTTGCTGGCCGGCCTGCTGGCCACCCCGCTGAACCTGTCGCTGCTGGGCAGCACACTCGAACAGGCCCTCGCCGGCGACAGCCGCATGGTCTGCTCCTGCATGCGCGTCAGTGAACGGCAAATCGTCTCGGCGATCGTCGAGCAGGGCATTCAGGAGCGCAGCGGTTTGCAATCCCTGCTAAAGTGCGGCACTAACTGTGGTACCTGCATCGTCGAAATCGACAAGCTGGTCGCCAAATACCGTCCACAGTGATGACTCGGACAAGGAGCGTCTGTATGGCAACTTCTCATGGCACTGTCACCCTGGTCGGGGCTGGCCCTGGTGATGTCGATCTGCTGACCGTCAAGGCATTGCGCCTGATCCAGCAAGCAGAAGTGGTGGTGTATGACCGTCTGGTTGGCGCCGAGATCCTGGCACTGATCCCCGCCCAAGCCGAGCGTCACGATGTCGGCAAGCGTTGCGGCGAGCCCTCGCTCAGCCAAGAGCAGATCAACGAACTGCTGCTGACGCTGGCGCGGCAGGGCAAGTCGGTGATCCGTCTCAAAGGCGGCGACCCTTATGTCTTTGGCCGCGGTGGCGAAGAGGCGCTGTTCCTACACCAGCACGGCATCGGCTTTAGCGTGGTGCCCGGCATCACGGCGGCGCTGGGCTGCGCCGCCAGCTGTGACATCCCCCTCACCCATCGCGGTCTGGCACGCTCGGTGACACTGATCACCGGTCATCTGCAGGCGGGCCCCGACAAGCAGAGCCACCCGTTTCTGGGCTGGAGTCAGCTGCTCGGCGAAGGCCACACCCTGGTGTTTTATATGGGGCTAGAGCAAGCAGCGGCCATTCGCCATGGCTTGCTCGGCTATGGTCATCTTGCCAGCATGCCAGTAGCACTGATCGTCGCCGGTACCACGGCCCGGCAGCAGGTGATCACCACCACGCTCGGTGAACTCGAACAGCAAGCCGAGGCGCTCAAGGGGGCGACGCCCGTACTGATCATGATCGGTGAAGTCGTCCGCCTACGAGCCGAACTGAACCAGGTGGCCGACAGCCTCTGGTCGCAGGTGGCATAATGGCGGCCGTCATCACCCTTTTAGCTCTCCCAGGCAGTGCCATCAGATACCCGCTGTGTATCGCACCCTATCTAGGCAGACGGGGTGAGCCATGAGCTTTTCACGACTGCTGATCCACAGCGACGAGGTGGCTCACGCCAACCGTCTAGCGCTGTTGCTGAGCCGCTATGGCCATGATCCGGTGACGATTCGCCGCCCGGATCCACTGCAACTGCCCGCAGATTTACACGGTGCCATGGTGGATTGTCGTCAACTGACGGCCGAGTGGCGGGTGCTGTGCATCGGCCTAGCCCAACGCGGTTTGCCGGTCGTGCTGTTCAACGATGCGTTACCCGAGCACTTGCATGATCAGCTGATGGAGAGTGGCGTGCTGCTGGTCCCCCACCGGCTGATGGACAAGGAACCGGTCGAAGCCTGGCTCAAACAGGCACGGGCCCAGCAGGCCATGTTGCGCCGGCAGCAGGATGCGATGGCCGATATGGCGGAAAAGCTCGAAGCCCGAAAACTGATCGAACGCGCCAAGGGAGTGCTGATGCAAAAACATCAACTCAGCGAGGAAGCGGCCTTCACCGCACTGCGCAAGAGTGCCATGGAGCACGGTCTGACGATGGGCGAGCTGTCACGCCGGCTGCTGCAACTACCGTGTTGACCTTTGCTCTAGCAGCCCATCTCGTCACCTCATGACCGATCTCACCGAACAGCCAACACAGGATGGGCAACCAGGGTCATGGATTAGCCACTCTCTGACACAGCAGCTCGCTATCCGAACTAGGGCAATACAATACGGCGCGCAATACCCACTTTTTTAGCCCTTTGCTGGCTGGCCCATTGGCAACATATGAGACTGGTGCTAGCGTAATTCGAATTTACCTCCGCGCGGGGTGCGCTCATGACCATACCCGTTTTGAACCTGCCACCATTGCCAGCCCAACACCACTACCGTTTCCATGCCATGGTCAAACCCGGTGGTGCGCGCTGCAACATCGATTGTGACTACTGTTTTTATCTACATAAAACCGAGCTGTTGCGGCAATCCAAGCACAGCCAGATGAATGACGACACGCTGGAACAACACATTCGCCAATACATCGAGGCGCAGACCGGCGATGAGGTGGTGTTCTCATGGCAAGGCGGGGAGCCAACCCTGATGGGGCTGCCTTTTTTCCGCAAGGTGGTGGCCTGTCAGCAGCGCCACAAGAAGCCGGGGCAGCGTATCGCCAATGACCTGCAAACCAACGGCGTGGCCCTGGATGATCACTGGATTGAATTCCTGGCGCAGCACGACTTTCATGTCGGCCTCTCCATCGACTGACCACAGGCGCTCCATGACGCCTACCGCAAGTCCCGCAGTGGCAAATCCACCTTTGCGGCGGTGATGAACGCGGCTCGGCGTCTTAAACAGGCCGGAGTGCCCTTCGCGGCCTTGTGTGTCGTTAATCGACTCAATGCCCGACATCCCAAAGAGGTCTATCGCTTTTTGGTCGACGAAGTCGAGACCTGGCGAATTCAATTTACTCCGGCGGTAGAGCCGAAATTGTACCGCCAGATCGCCCCTGCGAAACTGGCCCCTGGCATGCTGCCAGGTTATGGCTCAGCGGGGGCGCGCCCCGGACAGCCAGACTCCATCGTGACAGAATGGTCGGTTGATCCTGATGACTACGGAACCTTCCTGATGGGTGTTTGGGATGAGTGGCGGGCCCATGATTTGGGACGAGTACACGTCAATCTGTTCGAGACCGTGATCGCCCAAGCAGCCGGCTTTCCTGCCCAAACCTGCACACAAGCAGAGTTCTGTGGCAAAGCGCTGGCGGTTGAACACAACGGAGATGTCTACTCCTGCGACCACTTCGTCTACCCCGATTATCAACTGGGTAATCTGCATCGAGTTCATCTGGGTGAAATGGCCTTTTCCGCCGCGCAGCAGCAGTTTGGCATGGCCAAGCGCGATACCCTGCCCAGCCAGTGTCAACGCTGCGATTATTTGCGTCTTTGTTGGGGTGAATGCCCCAAAAATCGCATCTTGAAGACAAGAAAAGGTGA
>JAYRLO010000284.1:0-3821 GCA_041905215.1 Aeromonadaceae bacterium | reverse complement strand
GATGTCGCTCAAGGATTTGGCGGTCTCTTCCGGCTCGGCCTGTACGTCAGCCAGTCTGGAGCCCTCCTACGTGTTGCGTGCGCTGGGGTTGAATGACGAGATGGCGCACAGCTCCATTCGCTTCTCCATCGGCCGCTTCACGACGGAGGAAGAAATTGATTATGCCGTGGCACAAATCGGCCAGGCTATCCAGCGTCTGCGTGAACTGTCTCCGCTGTGGGACATGTACAAGGACGGCGTGGATCTGACCAAAGTGGAATGGGTCGCACACTGATCCGTACGCAAACTATTTGTTGGAGGTGACACATGGCATACAGCGAGAAAGTCATTGATCATTATGAAAACCCGCGTAACGTGGGCTCTTTCGACAAGGATGATCCGGATGTGGCGACCGGCATGGTCGGCGCTCCGGCCTGCGGCGACGTAATGAAGCTGCAGCTGAAGATTAACGATGATGGCGTTATCGAAGATGCCCGTTTCAAGACCTACGGTTGTGGCTCTGCCATTGCGTCCAGCTCGCTGGTGACCGAATGGGTCAAGGGTAAAACCCTGGATGAAGCGCAGGCGATCAAGAATACCGATATCGCCGAAGAGTTGGCGCTGCCACCGGTGAAGATCCACTGTTCGATCCTGGCAGAAGATGCGATTAAGGCAGCGATTGCCGATTATCGTCACAAGAAAGGCCTCGACAAGCAGGGTGCCTGAGCGCACCCCAAGACAGAACGGCCGGTAAGCAACATATAAAGGATACAGCGACCATGGCAGTCCTCATGACATCCGCCGCCGTTGAGCGGGTAAAGACGTTTTTGCAAGCCCGGGGCAAGGGCGTGGGGTTGCGCCTGGGGGTGAAGACCTCCGGCTGCTCGGGTATGGCGTATGTGCTGGAGTTTGTTGACGACCTGCAGGCCGAAGACGAGGTGTTCAACATCGATGGGGTGAATATCATCGTCGATGGCAAGAGCCTCGTCTATCTGGATGGCACCGAACTGGATTTCGTCAAGGAAGGCCTCAACGAGGGCTTCAAATTCAATAACCCCAATGTCAAGGGCGAGTGCGGTTGCGGTGAAAGTTTCACTGTCTGAGCCGCGCGCCGGACGATAAGGCGAAGCGTGAACTATTTCGAGCTGTTCGAACTGGCACCGGGCCTGGTGCTGGAGTCGGCCGAGTTGGCCGCCCGTTACCGTACGCTGCAACAGCGTTACCATCCTGATCGCTTTGCCGCCGCGCCGGAAGCGGAGCGGTTGCAAGCCTTGCAACAGGCGGCCGAGATCAATGCCGCCTACCAGGTGCTCAAGGACAGCCTGTCGCGGGCCGAGTATCTGCTGGCCCTGCGCGGGCATGATATTCGTGGCGAGCAGCAGACGCTGCAAGATCCTGAATTCCTGATGCAGCAATTGGCCTGGCGCGAGGATCTGGAAGCGCTGCGCGAGCAGACCGATGCCTCAGCGGCGCTGCCAGTGATGGAGCAACGTGTGCGCAGCGAATATCGCCGTCTGGAGCAGGCACTGGCCGAGGCCTATGCCGCAGAGGCCTTGCCGCGCTGCGCCGATCTGGTGCGTAAACTTAAGTTTGTCCGCAAGCTACAGCAAGAGCTGGAGCGTCTCGAAGACTCGTTGATGGATCTCTGATTAGATGGCATTACTTCACATTGCCGAACCGGGGCAGAGCGCGGCACCGCACCAGCACAAATGGGCCGTCGGTATCGACCTCGGTACCACCAATTCGCTGGTCGCCGTGGTGCGTAGCGCCCAGGCCGACACGCTCACCGATGAACAAGACCGCCCATTGCTGCCCTCCGTGGTGCACTATCAGGCCGATGGACTGCGTGTTGGCCATCAGGCACGCGATGAGGCGGCCCTCGATCCGCAAAATACCATTGCCTCGGTCAAGCGGTTGATGGGCAAAGCGCTGGCCGATGTGCCGACCGCTAATCTGCCGTATCGCTTCAGTGCCTCTGATCGGGGCCTGGTGCAGATCGACACGGTACAAGGCCCGGTCAACCCGGTGCAGGTCTCGGCCGAGATCCTGCGCGTGCTGGCGCAACGCGCCGAACAGACGCTGGGTGCCGCGCTGGATGGCGTGGTGATCACGGTACCGGCCTACTTCAATGACGCCCAGCGTCAGGCAACCAAGGATGCCGCGCGGCTGGCCGGTCTGCATGTGCTGCGCCTGCTTAACGAGCCGACCGCGGCGGCGGTGGCCTATGGCCTCGACTCCGGTCAGGAAGGGGTGATTGCGGTCTACGATTTGGGCGGCGGCACCTTTGATATCTCCATCCTGCGTTTGCATCGCGGGGTGTTTGAAGTGCTGGCCACCGGTGGTGATTCCGCGCTCGGCGGTGATGACTTTGACCATCTGCTGGCCGACTGGATTGCTGCTCAGGCGGGGACCAGCTTGCCGACGCTCGATCCATCACAACAGCGCCGCCTGCTGGATTTGGCGCGCGCTGCCAAGCAGGGCTTGTCTGATAGTGATAGCTTCGCGCTCGACTTTGCCGGCTGGCAAGGTGAGGTGGATCGGGCGACCTTCGACGCCCTGATCCAGCCGCTGGTGCGCAAGACGCTGCAGTCTTGCCGCCGCGCCCTCAAGGATGCCGCGGTCGGCACCGACGAGGTGCAGCAGGTGGTGATGGTCGGCGGTTCGACCCGTGTGCCATTGGTGCGTGAACTGGTGGGTGAATTTTTTGGTCGCACGCCGCTGACCGCGATCGATCCGGATCGGGTGGTGGCACTTGGTGCGGCCATTCAGGCCGATGTGCTGGTCGGCAACAAGCCAGACAGCGAGATGCTGCTGCTGGATGTGATCCCGTTGTCGCTCGGTCTGGAGACCATGGGCGGCCTGGTGGAGAAGATCATTCCGCGCAATACCACAATTCCGGTGGCGCGGGCGCAGGAGTTCACCACTTACCGCGACGGCCAGACCGCGATGGCGATCCATGTGCTGCAGGGTGAGCGCGAACTGGTGCAGGATTGCCGCTCGCTGGCGCGCTTTACCCTGCGCGGCATCCCGCCGATGACGGCGGGCGCGGCGCATATCCGGGTCACCTTCCAGGTTGATGCTGACGGTCTGCTGTCGGTGTCGGCGCTGGAGAAGAGCTCCGGTGTGCAGGCAGCGATCGAGGTCAAGCCGTCGTATGGCCTGTCTGAACTCGAGATCGCCACCATGCTGCGTGACTCGATGCGCTATGCTGAGCAAGATGTGCAGGCGCGCATGCTGGCTGAGCAGCAGGTCGAGGCCGACCGCGTATTGGAGAGTGTTGAGCAGGCACTGGCTGCTGACGGCGAGCAACTGCTCTCTGCCGCAGAACGCGAGGTGATCGAGGCAGCGCTTGGCGCCCTGCGCTTTGCCCGCGCCGGTGACGATGGCGAAGCCATTAAGCTGGCAATTGAGCAGGCGGATCGCGCGACCAGTACCTTTGCCGCACGTCGGATGGACGCTTCCATCCGTTTGGCCCTGACCGGGCAACAGATAGACAAGGTGTAATATGCCGAAAGTGATTTTTCTGCCGCACGAAACCCTGTGCCCGGATGGGCTGGCGGTCGATGCGGCCGCCGGGGAGACCATTCTCGACGTGGCGCTGCGCAATCATATCGAGATTGAGCATGCCTGCGAGAAGTCCTGTGCTTGTACCACCTGCCACTGCATCGTGCGCGAAGGGTTTGACTCGTTAGCGCCAAGCGATGAACTGGAGGATGACATGCTGGACAAGGCCTGGGGGCTGGAGCCGGAGTCGCGTCTGAGCTGTCAGGCCAAGGTGGCTGATGAGGATCTGGTGGTGGATATTCCACGTTACACCATCAACCTGGCCTCCGAACGACACT
>JAYRLO010000283.1:330-3834 GCA_041905215.1 Aeromonadaceae bacterium | reverse complement strand
AGTGGCATGCGGGTGCGCTCGGCGGCGCGGTACAACATCTCTTTGATGACAACCGGACAGGCGTCGGCGTCGACCCAGATGGTCATAGTTTTCCTCCTTGGCATGGATGGCACATGCTATCACGTTCGCCTCGGCTCGATTGCCTCCGCGACGGGCTATTCGTTACAATCACGCCTCCTTGTTGCTGATCCGGATATTTCATGAAGTTGCTGGCCAAGAGCCTTCGTCTATTGCGGCGTGTGCCGATCCTTGGGCGCGCCATTCCCGCGCACTGGCGGCAATTTCGACTCCGTCACCTGCTATGGGGAGCATTGGCCCTCTATCTGGGCTGGAATCTGTGGATCTTCACCTACATCGTCAGCCTGAACTGGATCAATCCAGACATGACCAGCTTCATGAGCGAACAGCTGGAGCGACTGCAGGATGACGATCCCGATGCCGAGCTGCGCTATCAATGGGTGCCCTATGCCCAGATCTCGCGCCACATGAAACGGGCGATCCTGGTCGCCGAGGATGCCAAGTTTGCCGAACATGCGGGTTTTGACTGGGCTGGCATGCAATACGCCTGGAGTAAAAACCTGAAGAAGGGGCGGATTGTGGCCGGGGGCTCGACCATCAGCCAGCAGCTGGCCAAAAATCTGTTTCTCTCCTCGAGCCGCACGCCATGGCGCAAGGTGGAGGAGGCGCTGATCACCGTCATGCTCGAGGCGGTGCTGGATAAGGAGCGGATCTTCGAGCTCTATCTCAATGTCATCGAGTGGGGCAATGGCCTGTTTGGGGTCGAGGCGGCTGCCCGCAAGTATTACCACGTTCATGCCCGTCAGTTGGGCCCCGCTCAGGCTGCCCAGCTCGCTGCCATGGTCACCAATCCCCGCTATTATCAGACCCACCGCCGCGATCGTCATCTGCAACACAAGGCCAGCGTCATCCTGCAGCGGATGCGTCAGGCCGAACTGCCGCAAGCCGAGCAGTAACGAGAGGCTTGGCGGCTCAAAAAGCCAGCTTGCCTTCGCCAACCGGCGTGCCATAACGGACTGCATTCGGCATATCGGTCGCTATCGTAAAGAAAAAAGGCCTGGGGCAGAGCCGCAGGCCAATGAACTCGAGATGGACTGGATGGGGAGTCTCAGCCTCGACTCTCGAGAGCGGAACCCGGCACAATCGGGATTACTTATTCGGCGGCCTCTTCATCCTCGGGAGCTTCCTGCGGGCGCTCCCCCTGCGGCGGCTTCGGCATATTGTTCGGGCGACAGGCTAGCGTGCTGCTCTCTTTGCTATCCGGAGCTGGCGCACAGACGCCATCGAGCACGTTACCATCCGGAGTTGAAATGCTGCAGGCATCGTTTTCGATCAGATTGGCACAGGCGGTGTAAGCCTCTTTCGGCGGTTTGGGTGGATGTTTGTGATCCGGCTTGGTCTCGGCCTGGGCGCTTGCCAATGACAAACCGAGCAGGGCGATAATTGCCGCCGCAGAGAAGACAGAGCGTAGATGTTGTTTCATGTTGACCTCGAGCAAAAGGATGGCTTGATGAGCAAAGCTTAACCGCCTCGGTTCCAGACGAAAGCGGATTTGCCTGTTTTTACCTTTGTTTACGCTCGGGGGGAGAAATTTACGCGGCAGCTGCGGCGGATGGGAAAGAGAGGGCGAGGTTTGGGAAAGGCTGCTGTCGCAGCCTTTCCCATGAGGTGGTGAGTGAACTCAGACCTTGAACTGCGACACCAGCAGTTGCTGATGGTGGGCCAGCTGTTCCAGATCATCAAGCATCGACGAGGACGACTCGGCAGAGCGGGTCACCATCTCGCTGGCTTTGCGGATGCTGTTGATGTTTTCGCTGATTTCACCACTGACCTTGCCCTGTTCCTTGATGGCAATCTCGATCTGGTTACTCATCTCCTGGATGGTGGCGATGGCGCGGGTGATCTCCTCAATCATCACCACCGCCTGCTGGGAGCGTTGCTGCGTCACATTGGCCTGCTGATGGCTGGAGAGAATGGCTTGAACCACCTGGCCCGTTCCCGACTGCAGATTGGCGATGACCTGACGGATCTCGACCACGGAATCTTGCGTGCGACGAGCCAGATTGCGAACCTCATCGGCAACGACGGCAAAACCGCGCCCTTGCTCCCCGGCCCGCGCCGCTTCGATGGCGGCATTGAGCGCCAGCAAGTTGGTCTGTTCGGCGATCCCGGTAATGACTTCGAGGATCTGGCTGATGTTGTCACTGTTCTGCGACAGCTCTTCAACCCGAGGCTTGGCGGAGCTGATCTGCTGCATCAACTCCTCCATGGCCAGGCTTGTCTCCTCGATCACTGACTTGCCCTGCTGCGCGGAACATTCGGCGCTATCGGCGGCAACAACGACACGATTGGCACTCTGCGCCACCTCGTTCGAGGTTTGGTGCATCTCTTCGCAGGCGGAGGCCACCAGATCAATTTCATTGAATTGGGACTGCAGAGCCTCCCGACTGCTGCTCGACAGACGACTGGCCTCCACCGTGTATTGACGGCTCTGATCCACCGCCGTGACTATGTCCCGCACTGTGCCATGGATCTTGTCGAGAAAGGCGTTGAACCAGGTGGCCAGCGCGCCGAGCTCATCATCCCGATGCAAGGCAATGCGTTGGGTCAGATCGCCTTCACCGTGGGCAATATCACGCAAGCGATCGGCGACATGACGCAGCGGGGTCGAGATCTGGCGGGCAGCAAACCAGAAAATGACCAGACAGATGAGCCCGATGAAGAGGGCAGAGCCGACCAGTTGCAGGGTTGTTCCATCCAACTTCCCGGAGAGCTTGTCTGCCAGCAGAGTCGCATGTTGCAGCACTGTGGTGGAGGGCATGGTGATGAGCAGGGCCCAGCTGGTCTGGCTGCCGACCATATGGATTGGCATAAATACCTGCAGAGAGTCTGAATCCCAACTGGTTTGCCGTTGGTCATTTTTCATCAGACTCTGCAACGAGGCGTACAAGGCTGGATCCTGCTTTTGCAGGCTGGTTCCCAATTTCAGTTTGGCTTGCGTGCTCCCGGCTATGATGCCGTGCTGGCTCACCAGCAACACTTCCCCGGCGCCTTCAAACATCCGCTGATCCATGGTCTTGACCAGCTCTTGCAGATGTCCCAACTCGATATCCAGACCGGTGATACCGAGCAGCTTGTCACCCTCGAGCAACGGGAAGGTGACCGAGGTCATCAGCTCAGGTGGCGTGGTGGTCTCATCCACATAGGGATCCAGCAGACAGCTCTGTTTGTTTCGTTGGCTACATTGCAGCCACTCGGTCTGGGCAATACCGTTTGCATCCAGGCTGGTGTCCTTGAGCTCCTTTTCGGGAATCGTTTCCAGAGCGAGTTCACCCTTGGCATTGCGAGTCCAGTAGAGTGCAACCCGGCCACTGTCATTGGCTCCCAGATTAGTGGAACCGACGTAGTTGGCATCCTCTCCATCCAGTGCATCCGGCAGATAGACTGCATAGCCAGCAAGAATATGCTCGGCATGTTCCACGGTCG
>JAYRLO010000283.1:0-320 GCA_041905215.1 Aeromonadaceae bacterium | reverse complement strand
GCATGGTCTGGTTGATGGCGCCCCGCAAAACCTCACTGCTGAGCAGGTTGTCTTCGGCGAATGATTTTTGAAATTGCAAAGCCTGAACGACCATCTGGCCCCGAATGACGGCATCGTTGAGATAGTTCACGACCCGTGACGATTCGGTTTCAGCTTGCTGAGCCAGGATCTGCTCGGCGTTGCGTCTGAGTTCGGAGCTGGATTCCGCGACCACCATCTGATTGGTGTGGTGTGCGGCATAGACGGCAATACCGGTTAAAGCCACTGTTGATATCAGCAGACTCGCTCCGGCCAACAGCGATATCTTCCACTGTATGGAG
>JAYRLO010000282.1:0-3889 GCA_041905215.1 Aeromonadaceae bacterium | reverse complement strand
CTGCATCAATGACAAGGGCGCGACCTGCGCCGCGCCCTCGAGTTTAACGTCTAGACCTTGCTTCGTCCGCGCTATCCGTCGCGGATCCCCTTGCCTCACAGCAACGAGAGCAGCGCCTGAACCGGATGGCGCAGCTTTTCGCCCTCCATCCGTTTGACTTGGCTGCGACAGGAGTAGCCGGTTGCCAGACATTGCTCCTTGGGCAGGGTAGCCAGTGCCGCCCCCCAGCTCATCTGGTAGATGTTCTGTGAATCCTCCAGGTGCTTGGCATCATGGCCATAGGTGCCGGCCATGCCACAACAGCCGACGGCTACCGGTTGAAGCTCACCGCCCAGGTGGGCAAACAGCTTGCCCCAATCACCATGGGTCGAGGGTTTGACCGTCTTCTCGGTGCAGTGAGCAAACAGGTAGAACCGGGGTTTATCCTCCCGGACACGAGTCGTCACCTGCGGCAGGATCGAGAGCAGCCACTCCTGCGGCAGCAGCACGTTGAAGTCGCCTCGGGCCTCACCAAGTGCCCGTGCATACTCATCGCGGTAGCAAAGCACCATCGCCGGATCCGGCCCAACCATGGGGACGTTCAGGTGATGCAGTCGATTGAAGAACTGCGCGGCATTAGCCGCAGTACGCGCGAAACTGCGCAAGAAGCCCTTGATGTGTTGCGGCTTGCCGTTGGGTTTAAACGGCAGCAACAGTGGGCGGAAACCGAGTTTCTCGATCAGCAGGATCAGATCCCGCACCACGGGGGCATCGTAGTAGGAGGTGAATGGATCCTGCACCACCAACACCACCTTCTGCCGCTCGGTCGCGGAGAGCTTCTCCAGCGCCTCGAGGTTGAACAGGGTGGCACCATGGCCCGCCAGCTCCTGCTTGAGGGTCGGTTCGCTCAGCAGTGGTACATCGACCATGCCGATGCTCTTCGCGGTCGCCTTCTGCACCCATTGCTGCTTGAGGAAGAAGTTGACGACGCCCGGCGCCTTGGCCATCAGCGGCGCATAGGACTCCACGGTCGCCACGAAGTAATCCTTGGCCGGGCGCAGGTAACGCTGGTGATAGAGCTCGATGAAGCGGGAGCGGAATGCCGGCACATCCACCTTGATCGGGCACTGGCTGGAGCAGGCCTTACAGGCCAGACAGCCCTGCATCGCCTCCATCACCTCATGGGAGAAGTCATACTCGCCACGGCTCTTGCTCAGGGTGTTGCGTACCCGGCCTACCAGCTCGCGCCAGCGGATGCCACCGTTGTGGATCTCCAACTCCTCGGTCAGCGGATTGAAGCCCTGAGCCTCAAGCTGGCGCAACCATTCACGCATCAAGGTGGCGCGTCCCTTCGGCGAGTGACGGCGATCGCCAGTCAGCTTGAAGGAGGGGCACATCGGCGAGCTGTGCTCGAAGGTAAAGCAGAGTCCGTTGCCGTTGCAGGAGACCGCATCGGCAAAGCTGTCACGAACAGCCACCGGGATCTGTCGGTCATAGGCACCCCGCTTGGTCGCATCGACCGAAACCAGAGGCTCATCCACTCCGATCGGAGTACAGATCTTGCCCGGGTTCAGCCGGTTGAAGGGGTCGAACGCCGCCTTGACCCGGCGCAGCTCGTCGAACAGAGCGCCGAAATAGGCAGGGCCATACTCGGAGCGGAAGCCGCGACCGTGTTCCCCCCACATCAGGCCACCATATTTGGCGGTCAGCGCCACCACACGATCGGAGATGGTACGCAGCACCACCTCCTGCTCGGGATCACACAGGTCGAGGGCCGGGCGCACATGCAGCACACCACAATCGACATGACCAAACATGCCATAGGCCAGCTGATGCTCATCGAGCAGAGCGCGGAACTCCATGATGAAATCGGCCAGCTTCTCCGGCGGCACCGCCGTGTCTTCGGTAAAGGCCACCGGCTTCTTGCGCCCCTTGGCGTTCCCCAGCAGACCCACCGCCTTCTTGCGCATGGCGTAGATGGTCTCGATGCTCGAGAGCTCATCACAGACTTGATAACCGATAACGCCGCCCTGCCCGGCCTGCATCAGGCCGTCCAGCTTGGCGGTCAGGGCCTTGACCTTGCGCGCCTGCTCATCGGCATCGTCGCCAGCAAACTCGACGATGTTGATCCCCATCATGCTCTTGCCGGGCACATCCTCAATCAGGGATTTAACGGAGTGCCAGATGATGTCGCCGCGGGCCAGATCCAACACCTTGGAATCAACGGTCTCGACGGACAGCGCCTCGGCGGCGACCATCACGGTGGCGTTGCGCAGCGCCGACTCGAAGCTATCGTATTTGACGTTGACCAGGGTACGGAAGGTCGGGATGGGGGTCAGATCCAGCTTGGCTTCGGTGACGAATGCCAAGGTCCCCTCAGAGCCACAGATGAGGCGGCTCAGATCCACAGTCTCCGAGGCCGGCTCATAGACATGCTTGAGATCGTAGCCGGTCAGAAAGCGGGTCAGTTTCGGGAACGTCGCCTCAATCTCATCACGCTTGTCACGAGCACTAGCCAGAACCTGGCGATAGATCTCCCCTTCGCGATCCTCGCGCGCCAGCTTGTCCGCCAGCTCGGAGCCTGAGACTGGCTTGGCATCCAGCAGACTGCCATCTTCCAGTACGGCAGTCACCGCCAGCACATGGGCGGAAGTCTTGCCGTAGACCAAAGAGCCCTGGCCGGAGGCATCGGTATTGATCATGCCGCCGATGGTGGCGCGATTACTGGTCGACAGTTCCGGCGAGAAAAAGAGGCCATGAGGCTTTAAGAATTCGTTGAGCTTGTCCTTGACCAAACCAGCCTGCACCCGCACCCAGCGCTCTTGCAGATTGAATTCGAGAATGCCATGCATGTGGCGCGATAGGTCGACGATGAGACCATCGGTCAATGACTGCCCATTGGTGCCGGTCCCACCGCCTCGCGCCGTGAAACGGATCTCGCGAAACTTTGGCTCTCGGGCCAGGGTCGTCAGCAACACCACATCGGCGGAGCTGCGCGGAAACAGCACGGCTTGCGGCAGCCATTGATAGACACTGTTGTCGGTGGCAACGGCCAGACGGCTTGAATAGGAGCTCTCGACATCACCGGCAAAACCGGCAGCGACAACAGCCTCAAGAAAAGTGTGATAAAGAGGGGTAATTCCATCCTGGATATTCAGTCTCGGGATCATGGCTGCCTGACGTCCTTAGGTTGCCACCGCGACCGCGGCGAAGTTCACGAA
Source organism: Aeromonadaceae bacterium (assembly GCA_041905215.1). Taxonomy (GTDB): domain Bacteria; phylum Pseudomonadota; class Gammaproteobacteria; order Enterobacterales; family Aeromonadaceae; genus Pseudaeromonas. The sequence continues at coordinate 689 of JAYRLO010000282.1, read as the reverse complement.
AAAAATGGGCTATATGTATAGCAGCCACGCCCCGTGAACCAAAGCAAAATCTTGTTTTTCCCCCTATAGAAAAACGATTGCGACCCAATCAGCGACACCTATCGGCAATACCCCATCAGTGACAGGAGCAACCACGATTTGTCGGTGGCTGGCCCCCAGAAGTTCCCGCAGCCATTAACCCGGCAATCCAGGCTCATCATCCAACTCTTTTCGGATCGGCCTCACCCGCGACAAGGAGAGCTGCCAATACCCGACATCAATCCAGCGATCCTGCTTAAAGCCAACCTCCTTGAAATGCGCCACCTTGCTGAACCCCATTTTTTCATGCAACTGCACGCTTGCTGCATTTGGCAAGGAGATACAGGCCAGTACGCTGTGAAATCCAACCTCCCGCAGACGAAGCAGTAGCTCGCGGTAGAGCTCGGTTCCCAGATTTTTCCCCCGCGCCTCGGGGGCCAGGTAGACGGAACTCTCGACGCTATAACGATAAGCCCCCCGCGACTTCCAATAGCAGGCATAGGCGTAGCCCAGCAGGGTTTCGCCTTCACAGCAGACCAGCCATGGGAACTGTGAGCCAACATCCGCAATCCGCTCAACCATCTCTTGCTCGCTGAGTGCCTGCTCTTCAAACGAAATAACGCTCTGCTCAACATAGTGGTTGTAAATGGCACAGATGGCGGCCGCATCCT